>CAYYLZ010000078.1:0-8022 GCA_964472725.1 uncultured Oscillospiraceae bacterium | reverse complement strand
TGAATAATTTCAAATCTACACAATACGCAAAGGGGAAGGCGACTGGCCTTCCCCTCGTTGTACTTTAAGTCTCTGTCCGATTTAAATATTGGTAAACAAAAATATACATTGGTATAAATTCTCGTATGGTAGAAAGCCGAAAGGGGCACGTCTAAAAGCAATACAGCTTCCTGAATATCCGCCTAAATATGTTACAAGCTATGATATAGATGAAGTTGTAAGTAGTTTTTCAGATGTGTTAGACATGGTGTGAGTTTGGTGCTAATTTGGTGCAACATTCTATGCGATAGCACGAAAAATATCAAACGATATGCGATTAGATCAGCACAATATCCCACGATATGGGCGTTATCCACGATGTAAAACGATATGAAACACCCTCGCAAAAACTCCAAGAGATAATCTGTTTACAGGTTTCTGTACAGCCGCCCATTTCGGGCGGCTGTTCTTTTTTCTCCGCAGCGCAACGCGGAAACTTCCATAAAAAATAGCTTTTTTTAATTGTCGGAATATTGTATAATGTCAGCAAAGGGGGAATACCCATGAATTTATTCGATATTCTCGGTCCTATAATGGTCGGACCGTCAAGTTCACATACGGCGGGCGCCGTGCGCATCGGCAGCATGGCTCGCGCTCTGCTTGGTCAGCAGCCTAAAACCGCCCAACTTTATCTGCACGGTTCCTTTGCATCTACCGGTGCGGGACACGGTACATATCAGGCGCTTATCGCCGGTCTGCTGGGTCTTGAGCCGGACGACCCCGACGTGCCCAACAGCTACGAACTGGCGGAAAAGGCGGGCATGAGCTTTACATTTGAGACCCGAACCCTCCGCGATGTTCACCCCAACAGCGTTCTTATCCTCATGGAGACCGAGGACGGACGCAGAATGGAAATGGGCGCGTCATCGCTGGGCGGCGGACGCATTGAGGTTTTCTCCGTGGACGGCCTGCGTACGGCCTTCAGCGGCGAGCTGCCTACGCTGCTGGTGCAGAATAACGACCAGCCCGGCTGCGTCAGCAGAGTAACTGGCGTGCTTGCCGATAACGGCATCAATGTGGCATCGCTGCAGCTGAGCCGCGGCGGCCGCGGCGGCAACGCGGTAATGGTCATCGAGTGCGACGAAGAGGTGCCTTGGGGCACGGTGGACGAAATTCGCGCCCTGCCCGGTATAATGCAGGTCACCCGCTATAGCTTGGAGGTGAGCCAATGATAGAATTTTCTTCTATTGAACAGATGCTGGAGGATACCCGCGTCAGCGGGTTGCCGCTTTGGGAAAATATCATGCGTTCCGACTGTGAGCAGCAGGGCATAAGCGCCGAAGCGTCCCTTGCCAAAATGGCGCGCCTGCTGGACGCAATGGTTGCCGCCGACGCAAGCTATCAGGCAAATGAACGCTCAGCCAGCGGCCTTGTAGGCGGCGACGGCGGAAAAATGATGGATTATATGAAGAGCGGCAAGACCCTTTGCGGCGATTTCATAAGTGACGTTATGGCGGGCGCGCTGCGCATGGGCGAATGTAATGCCTGCATGAAGCGTATCGTTGCCGCGCCTACGGCAGGCGCCTGCGGCGTTCTGCCGGCAGTGCTGCTTGCGTATCAGCGCCATTTTGGAGCGGAAGAGGAAGAACTTGTCCGCGCCCTTTATGTGTCGGCAGGCTTCGGCATGATAATTGCCAACAGAGCATCCATCTCCGGCGCTGAAGGCGGCTGTCAGGCTGAGATAGGCGCTGCCGCTGCTATGGCGGCTCCGGCGCTGGTTCAGCTTATGGGCGGCAGCCCAGAGCAGATGGCCCACGCCTGCGCCATGGCGGTGAAGAACCTGCTGGGTCTGGTTTGCGACCCTGTGGGCGGCCTTGTCGAGGTGCCCTGCGTAAAGCGTAATGTTATCGGCGCAATGAACGCCGTTTCCGCTGCGCAGATGGCCATGGCAGGCATAGAAAGCCGTGTGCCGCCGGATCAGGTGCTCGACGCAATGCGCGAGGTTGGCGCATCGCTGCCGCCTGCCCTGCGCGAAACCGGCAAGGGCGGCCTTGCAGCTACACCCTTCGGAAAGAGATATCAGCCTAAAGAAGATTGAAAAAGAGAGGGAACTGCGGTTCCCTCTCTTTCGCATTATTATATCTCGGTAAAGGTGTATCTTTTTACGTAGCCGTACTGGTTGACCTCGATGAGGATCTCGCCATCGTCCTCACTCACGACTTCAACCTCGGTGACCTGTGCGTGACCCTTAACGTAAGCGACAGGGTCGGCGGTCTCTATTTCCATAAGCTCCTTCTTGCCGTGCTCACGGCCGCCGCAGGGGTTGTAGGATTCGATAATGAGTTCGTATTCTTTCATGGTGTCCTCCCTTAAGTTTTTGTCTATGTAAATATTATCAGCATAAAGCGGTTTTGTCAAAGCGTAACGAACAGAAGTTTTGTGGAAATTGGCGATAGAATTATCATTAATGTTCTGCTATACTGCATTTTCGGAGGGGATAAAAATGCTTTTTGAGTATAAACTTTCCTATTATGACTGTCAAAGCTGCCAAAGCAAGATACATTGCAAGGATTGCACCCAGCGTGTATATGAAGCTCTTGAAGATATGGACGTTGAGATAATCGATGCTGATATGGAGCGCAAAATATTGCAGATTGAGATGGACGAGGAGCTTGAGGACGAGGTTATCGACGCCCTCGAAAACTGCCGCTTCTTCGCGGAATAACTTAAAACAGGAAGAACTTAAAGAATTGTCATTCCGAGCGAAGCGTGGGAATCTCCGGCATGACGAGCCGATAGGCACTTGCGTTAAAGAAGCTTTTTTGTATACGAAACAATGCCCGTGGAAATCCACGGGCATTTACTGTTATTCGGGGTTCTCGGGCAGCTCGACGATGCTGGGTTCGTAGCCAAGCTTTGCGGTGATTTTGCTGAGTTCGACTGTGGAAAAAGCGAGGGAAGTAGTGTTAAGACAGGGGTGGCAGGCAAATTTCTCGGCAGAAAGGATATCCTTGTCGAAAACAAGGCGCACCTTGTGAACGGCATCGTTCATCAAAGCAAGGACGCTGGCGCAGCCGCTTTCAACGCCCAGTATGCTGCCCAAATGTTCCTCGGTGGCGAAGCTCAGGCGGGAGCAGCCAAGCTGTGCGGAAAGGTACTTGGTTTTGAAGGGCTTGCCGCCGGGCATTATCAGCAGATAGAAATCCGTCTGCTGACGGTTGGTGAGAAAAAGATTCTTCGCAATGCCGCAGCCCAGCACGGCCTCGGCGTCCGCGAGAGCCTCCATTGTGGCGGCGCGGTCATGGTCAACGCGGGTGTAGGCTATATTCAGGGCGTCCAGCAGGTCATAGCTGCGCTCCTCAATATCGGCGCGGCTGCCCTTTTCGGGTCTGCCGATAAAAAGTTCGGATTCGTGCATGGCGATACCTCCTTGGTGTTCATGTGAACAGTATAGCTCATATAAACCAGTTGCGCAACAATATCATGTGAAATTATATGCAATATTGACAAAAAATGAACAATATGATATGCTTAATGCAACAAAGGAGGTATAGCCATGAGATACATCAGGTTTCATTTGCCGCTGTTTGCCGTGTTGCTTGTCTGTACCCTTGCTTTGTGTGCTTACATATTGCTTCAACCGACCCGCCTGGCTCTGCAGGATATAGCGGAAACCCTTGAAGCCGGACAGTTCCTCTGCGAGGACGGAAGTATATGGCAGATATCGGATAAACCGAATCCCTCCAAGTATACCTATGTGCAGAGAATAGGAGAAATCGACCCCGAAACCATACGGCATGAATTCGGGAATAAGGTCGATGGTGCACTTAGCGCCGCCGAGTACGCTCAGCGGGTGAGTCGCTACGGCGACGTATGGGTGGATAGCGAAGGCGGAATATGGACACGTACAAGCACCGGGTATACAGTGCAGCACAACGAGCTCGGTGACTTTGTAACTCTTGTGCCCTTCTTCGAGCTCAGCGAAGAGGAAGCGGACTTTTCGGTAGAAGCTCCTGTTACAATGAGGGAAAACAGCCTCACATTTGATGTTTCTCTTGAGAGCGGAGAGGAATACAGCGACTATTATTACACGCTGGCTATAATGCTGGAGGACGGCTGGCAGGTGGTGGAAAAAAGCACGGCACATTACCGCAAAGAGACCGTAAGAACGGGATGGCAGGATTATCAATTTGAGAATGGAAAGACCACCGAAGTGCCTGTGATGGAGGATATACATTATTGTATCGTCTCGCTTAATCAATTCGGAAGTCTAACCGAAGTGCCCGGCATAACTGAAGTGCCCGGCAATTACCGCCTGCAGGTATATGCACATGAAGGTGATAAGGTAGTACGGCTTGCCCAGTATGATATGACCACCGAGATAAAAAATAAGACTTTGTACATAAACGAAACCGCCGCAGGCTGACCTGCGGCGGTTGTGCTTTATTCTATCCCAAAGAAATTCTTTCCGTTTTCCATAGTTTCAGCGGCTACCTGTTCGGGAGTAGTGCCGCGAATTTCGGCGATGAATTCGGCGATGTATTTAAGATAAGAGGAATCGTTGCGCTTACCGCGGTGGGGGACAGGGGTCATATAGGGAGCGTCCGTTTCAATCAGGTAACGGTCAGCAGGCATGGCGGCAATGATGGGGGGCGCTTTCTTGTTGTTCTTGAAGGTGATGGAGCCGGTGAAAGAAATGTTGTAGCCCGCCTTGAGGATATCGCGGCTCATTTCAAGGCTGCCCGCGTAGCAGTGGACAACGCCGCGGACGGTGGGGAACTGCTTCATTATATTAAGGAAATCCTCGTGAGCCTCACGGTCGTGGATAATAACGGGCATGTCCAGGTCGCGTGCCAGCGCCATCTGTGCCGAGAACACCTGACGCTGTACCTCCCGGGGCGAGAAATCGTAGTGATAATCAAGACCGATTTCGCCAATGGCCTTCACCTTGGGGTGGCGGCAAAGAGCCTCGATGTCGGCAAGATAGCTGTCGCTTACGTCCTCCGCTTCGTGGGGGTGTACGCCCGCGGCGGCGTAGACGAAGTCGAACTGCTCCGCCAAAGCAAGGGCGGCGCGGGATGTAACTATATCGCTGCCGGGGTCAAGAATAAGGTCAACGCCGGCTGCGGGCATGGAGGCGAGCACCTCAAGGCGGTCACCTTCAAATTTTTCGGAGTCAAAATGAGCGTGAGTGTCAAAATACATATGCGGTTCTCCTTGATGGCGGGAAAATGTGCTGCGAAAAACGGAAAAATGTCTTGCATTCTTTTCTTAAGTATGATAACATATCTACTGCCTAAAAATAAAGGGTAAAGTATGAAAAAATTTCAGCCTTGCGCATTCGCGGGCTGTGTTGAAAGGATTGTTAAATTAATATGCAGCTCTTTATCACCATTCTCCAGCTCATCTGCGCACTGGCAGTTATTCTCATCGTTCTCTTCCAGTCCGGTAAGAGTGCCGGCCTCTCCGGCGCTATCGGCGGTATTTCCGAGTCCTTCATGGCAAAGAATAAGGGCCGTTCCATCGACGCTAAGCTGGCTAAGTCCACCAAGTGGGTCGCCATCGCTTTCGTAGTTCTCACCCTTATCCTCAACATCATCGGATAATCAACTGAACAGATAAACGCATCGCTCAGGCGGTGCGTTTTTTTGTTTACAGAAATTTCTTATGTTAAGAGGTGGAAATATGTACGCTCATTTGGTATACTGGTGTACAATAGAAAATCCACCAAGGAGTAAAAGATGAAAATACTGAAAAAACTTACTGCGGCGGTGTTGTCGGCCGCAATGCTTGCGGCTGCTATGCCTGCTGCAGGCGCTCAATATACCAAGGAAGAAACGAAGGACGCGGATGTGCTCTATACTCTCGGCCTTGTTCAGGGCTCGGATAAGGGCTATGAGCTTTACCGCCAGCCTACCCGCGCCGAGGCTTTGGTTATGGCCGTGCGTATTGCGGGCGGCGAGAACGATGAGGGTGAGTACATAAATCCCTTCAGCGATATTCCTCAGTGGGCTGAAAAGCACGCAGCCTACGCTTCCGCGGCGGGCATTGCTTTCGGCACTGCCGACGGTATATACGGCTTCAATGAGCTTGTCAGCGAGCGGGATTATGCGACCCTGCTGCTGCGCGTGCTTGGCTATTCCGATGCGGAGGGCGATTTCGTATGGGCGCAGAGCGTGGACTTCGCGTCACGCCTGGGCATAAAGAGCGCTGATAAGGACGGCGTATTTACCCGCGCTGATATGTTTGCCATGACCTGCGACGCACTGGGCGCGCGCATGAAGCGCGGCACGGAAACCGTGCTGGAGCGACTTGCTGCAAGCGGTGATATAGATGGAGCTGCGGCCAATGCGCTGGGCTTTAAGGTTGGCGGCGAGCTGAGCGGCGTGGAAATATACGAGCGCTGCATCGACGCGGTTTTTACCATGCAGTTCTACGCCAACGAGGCGAGCTATCAAAGTAATGCCGTGTCTGCAAATGCCAGCGGCTTCTTTATCAGCTCCGACGGCGTTGCGGTTTCCAATTATCACGCCTTTGAGGGAAATACCGTGGCGGTAGTTACCCTGAATAACGGAGAGCGCTACAGGGTTACGAAGATACTCAGCTTCGATAAGCTTACCGACCTCGTTGTGTTCCGGGTAAGCAGCACCTCCCTTGACTGGAAGCTGAACAAATACTTCCCCTGCATAGAATACGTTCATTCCGATGAGGTAAGAAACGGCGAGACCGTTTATGCCATCGGCAGCCCACTCACACTCAGCGGCACCATCACCTCCGGAATAGTCAGCTATAAGAACCGCATCGTAGAGGGCTTTGGCAATCCCATGATCCAGAATACCGCCGCCATTTCTCAGGGCAACAGCGGTGGCGTGTTGGTAAACGCCTACGGCAAGGCCATAGGCACCACCTGCGCGTATTTCATAAACGGTCACAGCCTGAACCTTGCGATCCCGCTGGATATTCTCTTTGAGCTTGATTTTTCTGCACCCGGCTGTACCATTGCCGAAATGAACAGGCAGGTTGCAGGCGCGGAGTCTCAGCCGTTGGAGGAACCGGAGGAAGAGATTGAAGAAGAACCCGATGAAGTAACTGAGGAAGAACCTGTCGAAGAAGAAAGCTAATGATTGACTATTGCTCAATTCGATATTATAATTGACTCAACAGAAATATGATATAGGGGGATACCCAAATGTATGTAAAAGACAAAATGACGGCTAATCCGTATACTATTCGCCCCAACGCAAGCATAAGCGACGCATTTTCCATAATGAAGGATCACGGGTTCCATCAGCTGCCCGTTGTAAAGAACGGTAAGCTCGTTGGTATGCTCACCGAAACCGAGCTGCAGAACGTAACTCCCTCCAAGGCAACCTCCCTCAGCGTTTATGAGATCAACTACCTGCTCACCAAGCTGGACGTTGCTCAGGCTATGAGCACCGATCTGGTCACCATCGAGGCAGACGCTCTGCTGGAGCGCGCCGCTGTTCTCATGCGCAAGCATGATATCCGCGCCCTGCCCGTAATGGACGGCAAGAAGCTGGTTGGCATCATCACCCAGTCCGACATCTTCGACGCTTTCATCGACCTGATGGGCGCAAGAAGCTCCGGCGCGAGAATTGAGGTAGAAGTACCCAATAAGGCCGGCGTAGGCGTAGAGATTATGAAGATCATTGCCGAGAGCGATGTAAATATCCTGCACATGGCTCTCCATAACGGCCCCGAGACCGGTGAGTTCAACCTGAAGCTGGATACCGAGGACGCAAGCGAGATCTGCGAGAAGATCAAGGCCCTTGGCTATAAGGCCAGCTGGTCGTAATTACATAATAGTAAAGAAAGAGCCTGCGGAACTTTCCGCAGGCTCTTAATGTTTGTAAGGAGTGGATTACTTGAAGTAGATCTTGCTGAGACGATCAATCTCTTCGGTAGCCCAGTCGTATGCGCCGTCGAAGGTGGTGCCGGCGCCGCCCATGGTGAAGGAGGGGATGAGACCCTTGCCGCCGCCGGTTTTCTCGATGATGTCAACGAGAGCGTTGGTGATGGCTT
>CAYYLZ010000077.1:0-8128 GCA_964472725.1 uncultured Oscillospiraceae bacterium | reverse complement strand
GCTCTACCGACTGAGCTACACCAGCATCTCAACGGGTACATCAAGCACCAGCAGGAGTTATAATAGCAAAGGAAACGCGCTTTGTCAATACCTTTTCGAAAATTTTTTATTTACGTTTTTTCTTTCTTCTGTTATAATCCACATATAATATATGCATCGGCGGTTTATCGGCCGCACACTATCAAAAAAGGGTGACGAACATGATCCTTGCTTTCGACGTCGGCAACACCAATATCGTCCTCGGCGGCATTGACGAGAACAATGTATACTTCCTTTCCCGCCTTTCCACCCATCTTGACAAAACGGACGACGAATACGCCGTTCTCATAAAGAGCATTCTCGATCTGCACGGTGTTTCCACCTATCAGGTGGACGGCTGCATCATATCCTCCGTTGTTCCCCCGCTGGTGAACATTCTGAAAAACGTGGTAATGCAGCTGACCGGTCAGCGGGCGCTGGTTGTAGGCCCCGGCATCAAGACCGGCCTGCGCATCGCCGTAGGCGACCCCTCCGAGCTGGGCGCCGACCTTGTTGTGGCAGCCGTCGCGGCGCTCGCCAAGTACAAGGGCCCCATGGTGGTTCTCGACCTGGGCACCGCCACCACCTTCTCCGTTATCGGCGGCAACGGCGACTTCCTGGGCGTTATCATTTACCCCGGCGTCATGGTCTCCTTCGATGCCCTCACCGCCCGCACGGCGCAGCTGCCCCGCATATCCTTTGACGAACCCCGCAAGGTCATCGGCTCCACCAGCGTAGACAGCATGCAGTCCGGCCTCATTTACGGCAACGCCGCCATGATAGACGGCATTATCGACCGCATCGAAGCCGAGCTGGGCGAAAGCGTCAGCGTTATCGCCACCGGCGGCCTTTCCTCCAGCATTGTCCCCCACTGCCGCCACCGTGTCACTATCGATGACAACCTGCTTCTTGACGGCCTGCGCATCATTTATTATAAGAACAAGCGCAAATAATGCTTCTCCCCGAACCGGTCAGGCTCGGGGAGTTGCTGTATGTACCGAAAAGTGTCATGCCGAGGCTTTGCCGAAGCATCTCCGCACCGATAATACTGCCAAGGAAACTTCAACTGCGGAGATTTTTCGCTTTGCTCAGAATGACATGAGTTTTTAGTTTTTCTGTTTTATCGTTACTGCCTACCGTATCTTCACTTCGGAGATTGCCATGTCGCTGCGCTCCTCGCAATGACAGGGTTTTCAGATTGCGTTTTTTTCGATTTACTGCGCCGCATTATCAATTATCAATTATCAATTACTTCCCATAATAATCGTGCTTGCAGAAGGGGCACTTGGGACAATCCACATCGTGCATCTTTCCGCAGTTGGGGCAGCGTTTCTGAGGCATACCCTCCTCATGCTCCGCATGGAAAAATTCCAGCTTGCCGCAGTCCGGGCAGCAATAAACATCGGCCTCCAATGCGCCATGGATAAGATGGGGCAGGTCACCCAGTATCCAGCCCGCCTCGCCCAGCTGCATCTTCACTCTTTTTACGTACTGCATTTCAGTTCCGCAGCGCAGGCAATCCATCTTTTTCATTTATTTTCCTCCATTCGCTCACCGAGCCAGCGGCGATATTCGCCCCGGCATTCCTCCTCAACGGCTGCCGCTCTTTGGGCAAACCGTTCCTCATTCAGCCACTGCTCGTCCCCCGCCATGCGATAGGTGCGCGTCCACTCCTGATATACGTCCACCACATGATAAAAGGGCGCGCCGCAATAGGTGCAGAACCGCACTTCGCCGTTCTCCTCGTAGCGCTCGGGGGTACATTCGTTGAACAGGGTCAGCACACTCTCTATGGTTTTCTGTAGGCTGTCTATGTAATGGGGCATGATGCCGAATATAGACTTGAACACTTCCACGTCCGGGAAGCGATGGCCGCAGCAGTCACATTCAAAAAACTGCCCGCCACGTTGCTGGGCGTGCAGCGCGTCAGTTACCCTATAAAGATACATGGCGAACACCGTCTTTCTCTTTAAATGTTATATTTCCAGCATTATATCATGGCCTGTACCCTGTTGCAACAGGGGCGGCCAATGGTGTATAATACAGAAAAACGCAACTCGAAAGGAGCGCACAGCCATGCCCCAGTTACTTATGGATAAAATCGAGGCACTCAGCCGCGAAATCGAGGAAGCCGACCGCATACTCATCGGCGCAGGCGCGGGACTTTCCGCCGCGGCGGGTCTGAGCTATTTCGACGAGGAGGCCTTCAAGAAATACTATCCCGATATGCACGCACGCGGCTTCCACTTCCCCTACGAGCTGGTAGGCCGCGGCGACGACGAATGGACTATCGGCCGCAAATGGGCCTACTGGGCTACACATATAAATTATGTACGCAACATCTTCCCTCCCGCTCCCCTTTACAAAAAGCTGCTGTCCCTTATCGAGGGCAAGGACTGGTTCGTGGTCACCTCCAACGCCGACCGCCAGTTCATGCGCAACGGCTTTGACATGGACAGAGTCTTTGAATATCAGGGTCATTACGACACCCTCGCCTGCTCCAAGCACTGCACCAAACAGACATGGAACAACTACGAGGCACTGCAGCACGTGCTGAAACACATCGATCACGAAATCTTCGAATGTCCGCCCGAGGCGCTGCCCCGCTGCCCCCACTGCGGCGAGCTGGCGGAAATGGGCTTCCGTCCCGATACCTGGAGCGTAGGCCGCGACCGCTATGTGGACTTCGTCAACACCAGCGAGGATATGCGCCTTTGCATAATCGAGCTGGGCGTTGGCTTCAACACTCCCGCCGTTATCCGCTGGCCCTTCGAGCGTATATGCTACGCTATCCCCCGCTCCACCCTTTTCCGCGTAAACCGCGGCTACCTCGATTACGCAAATCACAAGGGTTATCCCCAGATACCTGCCGAGCTGGGCAATCGCGCCGTTTCCATAGACTGCGACGCTGCCGAGGTCATCGAGGCCCTGCTTGATCTGAAAAAATAACCAATCGCCCACGCTGTGCCCCCACAGCGTGGGCTTTCCTGTTTTTCCCTTGCCTAAATTGTAACCCTTTTTAATTGACACGATATTCCGCGAGGGTGTAAGCTATAATCACGCCATAATATAAACAACAGGAGAGATAAAGAATGGATAAGCGCATCGGCATATATTTTCACATACCGTTCTGCGCCTCCCGCTGCGCCTACTGCGACTTCTGCTCAACCGAAAACCGCCGCGACCTTATCCCTGCCTATCAGGAAGCAATAATCGCGCACCTTGAGGAGCACGCGCCCCGTCTTGAGGGCTATTACGTGGACAGCGTCTATTTCGGCGGCGGCACGCCCAGCTGGTACGGCGCGAAGAACCTCATAAAGATATTCGACGCACTCAAGCGTTGCTGCAAGGTCATGGTAGACGCGGAGGTCACGCTGGAGGCCAATCCCGACAGCATCAACGAGGACGACCTGCGCCAGCTGCGCAAGGCGGGCTTCAACCGCATATCCATCGGCGTGCAGTCCTTCAACAACGAGATACTCAAATTCATCAACCGCCGCCACAACAGCGAAACGACGCTGGACGCCTTCGAGGCCGCCCGAAACGCGGGCTTTGAGAACATCAGCATCGACCTTATCTACGGCCTGCCTGCTCAGAGCCGTGAGGACTGGGCGGACACTCTTATGCGCGCGGTGCTTTTAGCCCCGGAGCATATCTCCTGCTACGGTCTTAAGGTGGAAGAGGGCACAAAGCTGTGGCAGTATCGCGACACGCCCCTTATCCCCGACGACGACGCTCAGGCGGACATGTACCTTTACACCGTGGACTTCCTTGCCTCCCACGGCTACGCTCAGTACGAAATATCCAACTTCGCCCAGCGAAGCAAAGAATCGCGCCACAATCTTAAATACTGGCTGCTGGGCGATTACGCCGGCTTCGGCGCTTCCGCCGCCTCCCTTGTGGGCAGCTCCCGCTACACATTCACCGACAACGTGGAGGAATACATCGCCGCCGTCAAAACCGGCACGCCGGTCATCGCCGAGTCCGAGGAGATAACCCTCCGTGAGCGCTCTGCCGAGTACATCATGCTGGGCATGCGCACCGTTTACGGCATTTCCGCCGACGATTACGCCACCTATTTCCGCGGCGGCTTTGACGCTCTTGAGCCGCTGCTTCGCTCCTATCAGAAATACGGCTACGTCCGCGAGGTGGACGGCCGTTGGAGCTTCACCCCAAAGGGCTTCCTGCTCTCCAACAGCCTTATAGGCGAGCTGCTGGACGCTCTCACGGAAAAGAAATACAACATCAGCGCCCCCTGGAAGCAGGAGGACTACTATTCGTCGCTATTCTGAAACTAATTGAAAATTATTTTTCAAAATCCAAAGCCTATTCGCAGGAAACGGTCACTTGACCGTTCCCTGCAACCATAACTTACATACTGCGTCATTCCGAGCACAGTGAGGAATCCCCCGGTTGAATGGTGCGCAGAAACGACCACGGCAAAACCATTCGGGGGATGCTTCGGCAAAGCCTCAGCATGACGCAATATGTGTGCATCTGCCCCGCCGCCCGCATAGCACCACAGTATTGTCACCCTATGACGCAGCTGAAGGGGCTCCGCGGTAAAACAACTGCCAATCTATAATCATCTGCGGAGATGCTTCGCTGCGCTCAGCATGACCGTGTTTTTACGTTTTACCTATTGTTTTTCATTTCCATCAGTATCGTTACAAGCGGCTGAGGCTCGCTTCAGCCCTACATTCACCGAACAACTTATATCAACAACGCAGGGCGGGGGTCTGCACCCGCCGCCGAGGTTTGCCAATGAACAGAATCATCCGCAAATTCAAGCGCTTATATCGTCGCATTCTCAAATATATACGCAAACGCACAAAAGGAGCACGCACTATGAGCAAAACATTTGCAGAAATGCAGGAAATGTACCGCAATGTAGTAAGGCGTTTCAATAAAATTGAATTGCAGGAGTGGAAAGCCGCCGGCGCTATGATTGAATTATCCAAGCAGGTTGGCGAATTGGCAAAGCAGGTAATGCTCAAGGAAAAATACTATGCTTTCGAGGGCGATGAAGCAGAAATCAATGAACGCTTAGGCAACGAAATGGCCGACGTAATCGCTCAGGTTATGAGATTGGCCGACTACTATAACATTGACCTTGAACAGGCATTTATAGACGCAAGAGAAGACGAAGACAACTATTTGACCGGCAGAGGAGTATAACTGAAACAATGAAGCTTGTCAGCTCCAAATCCACCCGCAAAACCTCGGGCGGAAAAAAGAAAAAACAGAATAAACCCATCGGAGCTGCGGGCGTGGTATGCACCGCACTTGCCGTAATTATCGTGCTTATCGCCGCCGTTTCCATCTTCGGTTCTATGCGCTGCGCCACCATTCTCCCCAACGTCCGGGTTTACGGCGTAGAGGTGGGCGGCATGAGCGAAAAGGAAGCCCGCAACGCCATACGGGCCGAGCTTGAGTCACCTGACTCCGGCGTGCGGCTGAGTTTTATCGGCGGCGCTGTCATGGAGCTGACCCGTTCCGACGCAATTTCCACCTACGACGCTGACGGGGCAGCAGAAGCGGCATGGAATTTTGGCCGCAGAAACGGCAAGGTCGTTCCGCTCCGCTTCGCGCTGAGTCTCATCAGCGGCAGCGAGCTATACCCCGATGCCGCAGGCCGCATTGATGGCGACGCGCTCAGAGCTGCCATCAGCCGCAAGGCCGCCGCGGTCAACTCCGCCCTTGTGGAGGGCGCATACAGCGTAAACGGCAGCAGCCTTACCATAATCAAGGGGGCCACCGGCGTGCTCATGGACGAGGACGAGGTATACCGCATCGTGCGCACTGCCTTTGAGCAGGGCGAGACCGAGGTTCACTACTCCCCCTCCGAAAACGCGCCCAAGCCCCTTACCGTGGAGGATATCTATTCCATGGTCTGCCGTGAGGCTCACGACGCGGAGTTTGACGATGAATTCAACGTGATAAAAAGCGTGGAGGGTCTTACCTTCGACATTGAAAAAGCCCGCGCGCTTTACGACGCTTCCGAGGACGGCGCGGTCATTACCGTGACCCTCACCACCTTTGAGCCGGATATAACCACCGAGGAGCTTAGTGCCCTGCTGTACCGTGACACGTTGGCTGAGTGGACGTCCACCCTCACCAATAACGAGACCCGCTCCACCAACGTGGAGCTTGCCGCCAAGGCGGTAGACGGCCTTATCCTGCTCCCCGGCGAGGAATTTTCCTTTAACGACGTAGTCGGCGAGCGCACTGCCGAGCGAGGCTTCGGCGCAGCCGCGGCTTATGTCAACGGCGAAACCGTTTACGAAATAGGCGGCGGTATCTGTCAGGTATCCAGCTCCATCTACTACTGCAGCCTTATCGCCGACATGGATATTCTCGCCCGCACCTGCCATCTTTACACCGCCGCTTACGTGCCGCTGGGCATGGACTCCACCGTAAGCTGGGGCGGCCCCGAGTTCAAATTCGCCAACAGCAGCGATTACCCGGTGAAAATCGAGGCCCGACGGGACGGCAATACCCTTTACTGCGCCCTTTACGGCACAAAAACCACCGACGAGTATATCGAGATGAGCTACGAGGTAGTCGAAACCTATAAGTACGACACCGTATATCAGGAGGACGAGAGCGTTTCTCCCGGCCATACCAAGACCAAGACCTCCGGCATCACCGGCTACAAGGTAGTCACCTATAAATCCCGCTTCGCCGCCGACGGCACCTGCATCAGCCGTGACAAAGAGGCCGTCAGCATTTACAGCAAGCGCGACCAGGTTGTTCTGGTGGCTCCCGGCGAGCTGCATCTTTACGACCCCAACGCCAAGCCTCCCGAGGAAAGCTCCCAGCCCACCCCCGAGGCAACGCCCGTTCCTACGCCCACACCGACCCCCACCCCCGAGGACACCCCTGCCTCCGACACGGATATTGCCTGGGATATGTAATTTTGCCCCGCGATACGCTTCGTATCGCGGGGTTTTGCGTTTTGCGGGTGCGGTACAATAAACAGCTACACCGTCATTCCCAGCCTGCGAGGAATCCCCCGGTCGAATGGTGTGCAGCAACGAGCCATTTGCGTCTATATGGGGGATTCTTCGGGCTGCGCCACCTGAATGACCTGTTATTGGCATTTGGCAAATTATCGTTTCTACGGTGTTGATTTTGCACACTCCCAATGGGCGACCACGCAGGGTCACCCCTACGCCCAAAACTCACGTTGACGGGCAGGGGCCGCCCTGCGTGGCGGCCCGTGTACTGCTGCTAAGCTGTAATTACTGCGGAGATGCTTCGCTTAGCATGACAGTTTTTCACTTTTTACGTATTAACGTTTCTGCCGGTATTGTCGTTACATCGCGGCGGCTTGAGGGCAAGCCGCCCTACGGGGTATTTCCCGCATCGATTTAAATCGCAAGCATTCTCAATTCTCAATTCTCAATTCTCAATTCTCAATTCCCTACATATACATAACATATCGCAGGAACGGTTCCCGGAAAATTCAATTGTGCTTTCCGCAAATTGGCAAAAACCGCCTAAACACGTTCATTTCCGCCCCATATTCCGAGGTTTTTTCATAAATTTTGCAAATCACGGAGAAAAAAACTGCAAATCATATTGCAAAAAGATTTAATTGAGTGTAAAATGTTCTCACGCGTATCGTAATTTAAATCGCATGACTTTACGCAGGGAAAATGTTTTAATAGGAGGAAATTAGAAATGAAGAAAATTATTGCTCTTCTTCTCGCAGTATGCTTGATCGCATCCTTCTGCGCCTGCGGCGCTGACAAGGGCAGCGACACCATCTACATCGGCGTATACGAGCCCCAGTCCGGCTCCAACGGTGCAGGCGGCAAGCAGGAGATCCTCGGCATGCAGTATGCAAACAGCCTGGTCAACTCCATCGAAGTTGGCGGCAAGACCTACAAGGTAGAGCTCGTTTATGCTGATAACGAGTCCGATACCGCAAAGGCCATCACCGCTGCTACCAAGCTGGTTTCCAGCAAGTGCTCTGTAGTTCTCGGTTCCTATGGTTCCGCTGTTGCTATCGCAGCCGGCGACACCTTTGCAAATGCAAAGCTGCCCGCTATCGGCGTAACCTGCACCAACCCCGCAGTTACCGAGGGCAACGACTACTACTTCC
>CAYYLZ010000076.1:0-8413 GCA_964472725.1 uncultured Oscillospiraceae bacterium | reverse complement strand
TATATTCGGAGGCGTATTGACATGTTTGAAAAGCTTATCGACATTCTGAAGAATGATCCCCGTAAGATCGTTTTCCCCGAAGGTCCCGATCCCCGTATCCTCGAGGCCACCGCACGCCTGCACAAGGACGGCTTCCTGACCCCCGTTCTCGTTGGTAACGTAGAAGAAGTCAAGGCCGCTGCCGCTGCCGGTAACTTCGATATCGAAGGCGTTGAGATCATCGATCCCGCTACCTATCCCGAAATGGACGCTATGGTCGAGAAGATGGTAGAGCTGCGCAAGGGCAAGATGTCCGCTGAGGACTGCCACAAGGCTCTTCTGCAGAGCAACTACTTCGGCACCATGCTGGTAAAGATGGGCAAGGCTGACGCTCTTCTGGGCGGCGCTACCTATTCCACCGCTGATACTGTTCGTCCCGCTCTCCAGCTCATCAAGACCAAGCCCGGCAACAAGATCGTTTCTTCCTGCTTCATCATGGTTCGCGGCGAAGAGATGCTGGCTATGGGCGACTGCGCCATCAACATCACCACCGACGAGGATCAGCTGGTTGAGATCGCTATCGAGACCGCTCGCACCGCTGCCACCTTCGGCATCGACCCCAAGGTCGCAATGCTCTCTTACTCCACCCTCGGCTCCGGCGCAGGTCCCGACGTTGAGAAGGTTCGCAACGCTACCGCCAAGATCAAGGAGCTTGCTCCCGACCTGAAGGTAGACGGCGAGCTGCAGTTCGACGCCGCTGTTTCCCCCGTTGTTGCAAAGACCAAGTGCAAGGGTTCTCCCGTTGCCGGTCAGGCCAACACCTTCATCTTCCCCGAGATCCAGTCCGGTAACATCGGCTACAAGATCGCTCAGCGTCTTGGCGGCTTCGATGCTTACGGCCCCATCCTGCAGGGTCTGAACGCCCCCATCAACGACCTCTCCCGCGGCTGCAACGCAGAAGAAGTCTACACCATGGCTATCATCACCGCTGCTCTTAAGTAAGATACATACAACGATACCCCCGTACCGCTCGGTTTGGGGGTATTTTTCATTTCACACCTTTTTCCAATGCAAGGAGCTGTATTTTCTTATCCACGCCTCCTGCGTAGCCGGCGAGGCTGCCGTCTGCGCCCACCACTCTGTGGCAGGGTATGATTATGGATATGGGATTATGCCCCACCGCGCCGCCTACCGCCCGAGCGGAGGTTTTTCTGCCAAGTTGTGCTTCAAGCTTTCGGGCTATTTCGCCGTAGGTGATGGTCTGTCCGTAGGGTATCTCAAGAAGCTGCTCCCACACTGCGCGGCGGAATTCACTGCCCTTTGGCGCAAGTGGCGGCAAAAAATCCAGCTGATTCCCGGAAAAATAGATATCCAGCCAGCGGCGGGCTTCATCAAGCACCGGCAGCGGCTCTTCCCGCATTTCGCCCTCCACGGTGGCGCCAAAGTGCTTCTGGCCTTCCAGCCACAGACCAACTATATTCTCGCCGTCGGACGCACCGGTAAGCTTTCCCACAGGCGAGTCATATGTCATTATGTAATACATTTCTCTCTCCCTGCAAAAAGGCTCACCTGCTTAGCAAGTGAGCCTTTTATATTATCAGAATACAACTACAGGCTTGATAGCGGAGCCGTTATGGGAGTCCTCAAATGCTTTGTCGATATCCTCGAAGCTATAGTAGGTGCAAAGCTTATCCACAGGCAGCAGACCGCGCTTGTAGTACTCGACCAGCTTGGGGATAAAGGTCTGGGGATTTGCGCCACCTTCTACAAGACCTGCAAAGGTAACGCAGGGGCCTACGAACAGGCGGGTAACGTCCATATTTACAGAGCCGCCGGCCATGCTGACCATAACAGCCAGACCGTTGTTTTCCATAGACTCCAGCATGGTCGTGATCAAAGCAGCGACACCGGCTGCTTCCAGCGCAAATTTCACACCGCGACCGTTGGTGATGCGGCGGATCTCCGCAGTCACATCCTCGCACTCGCGGCCGTTGATAACATGGGTTGCGCCGCACTCCATGGCCAGTTCAAGACGAGAGGGAACCACGTCTATGGCGATGATGGTGCCGCAGCCTGCCAGCTTGGCAGCCATGATGGCGCTGATACCTACCGCGCCGCAGCCGAATACCGCGATGGTGTCGCCGGGGTTGGGCTTCATACGCAGCAGAACTGCGCCCGCGCCGGTCTGTACGCCGCAGCCAAGGGAGCAGAGGGGCTTCAGATCCAGTTCGGGTTCTACCTTTACGGCAGTACGCTCAGCAACGATGCAGTGGTCGGCAAAGGCACCCTGACCGAAGAGAGAACCGACAGTCTTGCCATCGTTATCGGTGATACGTTTGCTGCCATCTCCATAAACGCCGAAGAAGAACAGCGGTACGCTTTGATCGCAGGCGTAGGGATGTCCATCGCTGCAATTGGCGCAGTGACCGCAGGAGGGGAAGGACATGATAACGTGGTCGCCGGGCTTGAGCGTGGTAACGCCCTCACCTATCTTCTCAACTATACCTACGCCCTCGTGTCCGAGAACGATGGGGAACTCGGTGGGAGCCTGCAGGTTCATTACGGACGAGTCCGTGTGGCAAACGCCGCTGGCAACCAGCTTTACCAGCACCTCGCCTATACCGGGCTCTGCCAGTTTCAGTTCCTCAATAGCCAGCTTGCCCGGCTCGCGGACGGTGGCAGCTTTTATTTTCATATAGTATTCCTCCGTTTTGATGTGTTTGTATACGCATATTGTAACCCATTTGCAGCATTGACGCAAGCAGATTTGCAATCGGTTTTTTCATATGCCGAAGGCGTATATCATCGCACAAAGTGATATCATACCGCAGGTATATCGTCCGTTCCGCAAAGGAACGGATATAATTGAAAAAAGCCTCTTTTGCAAAATGCAAAAGAGGCTTTTTTCTTGGCACGCCGCAAGAGATTCGAACTCCTGACCTTCTGGTCCGTAGCCAGACGCTCTATCCAGCTGAGCTAGCGGCGCTTAACAGCTTAGCTATAATAACACAGCTGTTTTTAAAATGCAAGTGTTTTTTTGCACTTTTTGCAAATTTTTTCGTGTCAGATATTCATAGCGGCGTAGAAGCCCTCGCGGACGGCAGATGTGATGTTGCCGGCGCGGTTATTGCAGTCGCCTACGACATAGGTTTCGGGGCAGATATCACGCAGTTGCTCGATAAGCTCATATCTGGGACGGACGCCGAGAGAAAGAACTACGGTATCGCATTCAAGCTCTACCTTGCCTTCCGCGTCCTCAAGGACTACGGACTTTTCGCCTATCTCGCAAAGCTTCATACCGCCCTTGAACACAGCGCCCGCTTCGGCTGCCATTCGGTGCACCTTGCCGATGTTCTTATCCTTCGCCATAAGCTTATCCAGCGTGAGCATATCCACCATGGTGACTTCGTGACCGTCGCGGGCAAGGCTTACGGCAGTTTCGCTGCCGGTAAGGCCCGCGCCTACGAGGACAACGCGCTTGCCGGGCTTGGCAAGACCCTTATCCACATCAACGGCAAGGCATACATTCTCGCCCTTTACGCCGGGAACGGGCGGGATTATCTGGGTGCTGCCGACAGCTATGATGACCGCGTCGGGATTTTCGGCACGGATAATATCGGCATTTGCCTCAACGCCAAGGCGCAGGTCTATGCCCTCGGTCTTTTTAGTCATGTAAACAGACCACTCGCCGTAACGCTTTACGTCGGACTTTATCTTGTTTGCACCCGCGTCGATGAGGCTGCCGCCGAGATCTTCGTTCTTTTCAAAGAGAACAGGCTTATGACCGCGCTCCACCAGTCTGCGGGCAGCCTCCATACCGGCGCAGCCGCCGCCGACAATAACTACCTTCTTGGGAGTTTCGGCCTTTTCAATCTTATCGAACAGGGGATTTCTGCCGCTGACGGGGTTAACGGTGCAGCGCAGGGGCTTTGGACATCCGTGGGGATCGTCGCCGGTACAGAGATTGCAGCGAATGCAGGGACGGATCTCGTCGGCCTTGCCCGCCTTTGCCTTGTTCACATGGTCGGGGTCGGCGATAAAGGGACGGATCATGGCGATAACGTCCGCTTTACCTTCGGCAACCGCCTGCTCGGCAAGCTCCATATTGAAGGAACCGACGCTGGTTACGGGAATATCCAGAGCCTTTTTATACTCCGCTGCCAGATGCAGATTGGTGGGGCGAGGCATATAAGAGGGCTGGATTATGTAGTCCATGGTGCGCACGTCATACATATTGCCTGCGCTGATATGGACGATGTCTATCTTATCCTGAATATACTTGGCGAATGCTATCTGCTCCTGCAGACCCATGCCTACGGGCGGGGGCAGTAGCTCGTCGCCGCTCATACGCCACTCGATAGCCATATCGTCGCCTATACGCTCTCGCACCGCGTCCAGCAGCTCAACTGCGAAGCGGCAGCGGTTCTCCATTGTATCAGCACCGTATTCGTCGGTACGCTTATTGAAATAGGGAGAGTAGAACTGGGAAACGGTGTGGCCGTGGCCGCCGTGGAGCATGACCATATCGAAGCCTGCCTTGCGGCAGCGCTCAGCGGAGTCGGCAAAATCCTTGATAAGCTGCTTTACCTCTTCCTTGCTCAGATCGGCGGGCAGGTAGTCCGCGCGGAGGTTAAGCTCGATGGAGGCCAGCGCGCCGTAGCGGTGGATAGCGTCGGTGACCTTGACAAGGCCGTGGACAACGAAGGGGTCAGCCAGGTTGACAACGTAGTGGTTGGCGTCGGCGTAGGCCTGATTGATGGGGCTGTCGCCAACGGTAACGATACCCGCGCCGCCTTTTGCCATTGCGGCGGTAAAGGCCACAAATTCGTCGGTCACAAGACCGTCACGGGTGCAGAGGAAAGGCTCTGCGGGAGAGACTTCGATGCGGTTCTTGGCCGTAAGGGGGCCGATTTTTATACTTTTAAAAACATGAGTGAACTCTTTCATGAAAGCACCACCATATATTTGATTTCTACAATTAAAAATAGCACACTTTTAAGCTTTTGTGAACTATTATTTTAAAGATTGTAAGCCGGTTCGGCTTGTGATAGAATGAACCTATACCAAAAGGAAAGCTGACGAACTATGGATAATATCACAATACGACTTGCCCGACCGGAGGACGCCGCCGCACTGGCGGACATTTATGCCTACTATGTGCTCAACACCGCAATCACCTACGAATACAAAGTTCCCTCCGTGGAGGAATTCGCGGGGCGCATCAGCCGCGTTCTTGAAAAGTACCCCTACCTCATAGCTCAGCGAGGTGACGAGGTGCTCGGATACGCCTACGCGGGCACCTTTATCGCCCGCTCCGCCGCCGACTGGGACGTGGAGGTATCGGTTTACATAAAGAACAGCGCCAAAGGACTCGGCCTTGGCCGCAGGCTATACGGGGCGCTTGAGAACATTCTCCGTGAGCAGGGCATTGTGAACCTTGCCGCCGCCATTGCCGCCCCCAACGGGGACGAGGACGAGTATCTCACACGCAACAGCCTTGATTTCCACCGCCGCATGGGCTATGAATTCGTGGGCGAGTTCAAGAAGAACGGGCACAAATTCGGCCGTTGGTATAACCTTGTATGGATGGAAAAGCACCTTTCCGAGCATCTGCCCGAGCAGCCCCGCCCGAAAACACTGGCCGAGGTCCGTGAAATCATTGCCGAAAAATACGGTATACGCTGAGGTAGAACATGGAAACACTTGAAAACAGGGTACGGCGGGAGCTTTTCGCCCTGGGGGACGAAAAATATCGGGATTTCCACAAAAAGCTGGTGCCGACCGTGGACGAGGAGCGCATAATCGGTATCCGTGTGCCGGAACTGCGCAAATACGCGAAGGCGTTCCCCGTACAGGACAGGACTGCTTATCTTAATTTACTTCCCCATCGGTACATTGAGGAAAACAATCTCCACGCCTTTCTTATCTGCGGCATAAAGGATTTCGATGTGGCCATGAACCGCACGGAGGAATTCCTGCCCTATATAGACAACTGGGCCACCTGCGACAGCTTCATGCCAAAGGTTTTCAAAAAGTACCCCGACGAAGTTTACGCCAAGGTCAAAGAGTGGCTGCACAGCAGGCACACCTACACAGTGCGCTACGCTTTGGTGACGCTGCTGAACAATTTCCTCGATGAGGAGTTCAGTGCGGAAATGCTCGACCTTACCGCCAACCTGCGCAGCGAGGAATACTACATAAACATGGCGATAGCGTGGTATTTCAGCATCGCCCTCGTCAAGCAGTACGACGCCGCGCTGCCATATATAAAGGAGCGCAGGCTCGACCGTTGGACTCACAACAAGGCCATACAGAAAGCCATAGAAAGCTATCGCATAAACAGTGAAACTAAAGCTTATCTCCGTTCACTTAAGTATTGAAATTTGTCCAAAGGCCGCCGCGCACCAAGCGCGGCAGCCCTTCTTTTTTATCCCGATTTTCGCTTTCGCGGCAAAATATATTACGCTTCTTTGCTTTTGTGCGTTTTACGCAAAGGCCATCGCCAATGCGGATGATTTTTAGTCACATTTTTTCCAAAATCCTTTGCTTTCCAAAATCAAAAGTTGTATACTACAAGCCGAATTCAACCACAAAATTGAACGCGTTTAGATTTGGAGATAATATTATGCATACTTTGCTTTCCATCGCAGTGGCGGTGCTGGCAGGTCTTATGATGACCCGCGTTCTCAAGCCCCTCAAGCTGCCTGATGTTACCGCGTATCTCATAGCAGGCGTTCTCGTTGGACCCTTCTGCCTCGGTGCACTGGGTGTTAAGGGTCTCGGCTTTACCAGCAGCGAAGAGGTCGCATCCCTGACCCTTATCAGTGAAATAGCGCTCGGTTTCATCGCTTTTTCCATCGGCAATGAGTTCCGCCTGTCCGACTTGAAGCACACCGGCAAGCAGGCCGCCATCATCGGCGTTCTGCAGGCGCTGGCTGCCACAGTTCTCGTTGACATTGCCCTGCTTATAGTGCACAGGATCATGCCCGACAAGCTCACCGCGGCTCAGGCTATCACTCTCGGCGCTATCGCCACCGCCACCGCTCCCGCGGCGACGCTGATGGTTGTCCGGCAGTACAAGGCCAAGGGCCCCCTCACCAGCCTGCTGCTGCCCGTAGTTGCGCTGGACGACGCCGTAGGCCTTGTAGTTTTCGCCATTTCATTCGGCATTGCCCGCACCCTTTCCAGCGGCGTTATAGACATTGTTTCCATCATTGTAAATCCGCTGGTTGAGATTGTAGCCTCCCTTGCTCTCGGCGCCGTTATGGGCTGGCTGCTCACTCAGCTGGAGAAGCTTTTCCACTCCAACACCAACCGACTGAGCCTCACTATCGGCTTTGTTATCCTCACCTCCGCGCTTTCCATGCTGGAGTTCCACGTGGGCTCCGTCACCATTGGCTTCTCTTCCCTGCTGGTCTGCATGATGCTGGGCACCGTATTCTGCAATCTCTGCCCCCTCTCCGAAGACCTTATGGAGAAATCCGACCGCTGGACCGCCCCCCTGTTCACCCTCTTCTTCGTTATCAGCGGCGCTGAGCTTGATTTGAGCGTATTCGCCGACATCGCCATCGTGGGCATCGGCGTTGTCTACATCATCGCCCGCTCCATCGGCAAGTACACCGGTGCGCTGGGCAGCGCAAAGCTTGCCAAGTGCAGCCCCAATGTGTGCAAATATCTGGGCATCACCCTTCTGCCTCAGGCAGGCGTTGCGCTGGGCATGACGGTAACTGCCCGTCAGCTCGGCTCCGAGGGCGACCTTATCCGCAATATTGTGCTCTTCTCCGTACTGGTCTACGAGTTGATTGGCCCCATGTTCACCAAGTGGGCGCTTACCAAAGCCGGCGATATCCAGCCTCAGCCCGACCATGTAAAAAACCGCAGACAGCACAAGCTTGCAAGCATGCTCCATCTGGGCAGCATATTCCATTTCTGATAAATACAGTCATCATCTGTATGGAGCGTGGAACTCCATACAGATGATGTGACGATAAATTCCCTTTTTTGAAAATTTCAAAAAAGTCAAATTTTTTTGAAATTAGGTATTGCTTTTTCCAAAACAATGTGTTATATTAGGAAAGCTGAATTGATTAATTCACCAATATCCGGGTGTGGCGAAGTTTGGTATCGCGCTTGAATGGGGTTCAAGAGGCCGCTGGTTCGACTCCAGTCACTCGGACCAAAAAACCTTACCGCTTTTGCGGTAGGGTTTTTTGCATTTCTTGAGGCCATTGGAAGAACCGGCGGCCTCTTTTGTCATCCCCGAGCGGTTCCGCCGCCATGCGGCGGGAGCGAGTGGGGACATCATGCCGCCGACAATGCCCTCGGCATTGTCGCTGGTTCGACTCCAGTCACTCGGACCAGAAGAAGTTCACAGTGGACTTCCTCACCAAGAAGCAGAAGGTCAACGAGGGCGAAGTTCCGCAGTATTATGTGG
>CAYYLZ010000075.1:4792-8416 GCA_964472725.1 uncultured Oscillospiraceae bacterium | reverse complement strand
CCAGCTACATTTCTTCCACCCTCGTTCTCAACTACCTCGCCGGCAACAAGATCGTGGACGAAAACGGCAAGGCTCCCCGCCTGAGCACCTCTCCCTTCAGAGTTGATCAGGACAACGTTGCTGACTATGTAAAGGTATTCTTCTCCGACGAAGGCTATGCTCCCTTCACCAAGGCTATGCTCGAGGACCTCATTCGCCCCGACGTAACCTATCAGGACTATGTTGACCTCGTTGCCAACATTAATCTGGACTACATGCTCGAGTCCAACGGCATTAAGTAATCAAAAAAAGTAAATTAAATCTGGAAACAGCCTGCTGTTTTTGGCAGGCTGTTTCTTGGGTTTACATGTTTATCTCGACGCTAAAGACCATCAGAAATGAGGTATCCGAATAATGCCCTCAGTTAAAAGCGAAAATACAAAAAAATGGCTGTTCAGCGGCCTTATTATTGCCGTGATCGTAGTGCTCCTTCTGTTGTTTAACATTATCTCCAAGGGTACTTTCCTTGAGTGGTCAAACCTGAAGGGTATAATCGCGCATATCGCGTATCCCTCCTTCATTGCATGGGGCTTCTGCTTCCTGTTTGCCTGCGGATATACCGATATGTCCATCGGCGGCGTTATCGTGCTTGGCTCGTTTGCCGCTAACATATTGGGTAACGCTATCGGCGTTCCCGGTGTTGTCATCGGCGGCCTTGTTACCGGCCTTGTACTTATATTTATAAACTTCCTCATTTTTACGTATACCGGAATTCCTTCCTGGATCGCCGGTATCAGCCTTGCGCTTATTTATGAGGCTATCGCTCTGGCGATAAAGTTCAGTGATAACGGCGATTTGTTCACCAATGCGCTGAACAGGGATTACCGCACGCTGGGCCAGCTGCCCTGGTGCGTTGTAATTCTTGTAATTGGACTCGTCGTTGTATACTTCCTCTATAACCGCACCACAATCGGTATCAATATCCGTTCACTTGGCGGCAATAAGGAGGTTTCCAAGGCTCTTGGTATCAATGTCAACAAGACCTTGCTGGCAGTTGGTCTTATAAGCGGTATCCTTATCGGCGTTGCCTGCTTCATGCAGCAGAGCTATGCAGGTCAGACCACTGTAAAAACCGGCCTTACCAGTATCAACCTGATTTTCCAGCCTTTGGCTATATATCTGCTTGCGCAGATCATACAAAAGAGAATCAACATAGTTATCGGCGTTCCCATCTGCGCTTTCCTGCTCTACGCCGTATTTAACATTTTGACCATTATGGGCGTTCCTTCCGGCACTTTGCAGGAGGCCTGCCTTGGAATATTTATCGTAGTATTTGCCGTTATTGGACAGAGAAAAGTGAAGGGGGTCATAAAATGAGAGACGATATCGTTCTTGAAATCCGTGGCCTCAATAAGAGCTTTGGCCCCACTTACGCCAATAAAAATATCAACTTCACTCTCAAACGTGGTGAGATCCGCGGCCTTATCGGTGAAAACGGCTCCGGCAAGTCCACCCTTATCTCTCAGATCGCCGGTATTCACAAGCGTGACAGCGGTGAGATGTTCGTAAACGGTGAAGTTTATGATCCTCATAGCCCTCTTGATGCAAATAAGCATAAGATATCCATGGTTATGCAGGAGCTTGGCGTTGTCGGCAATCTTTCAGCAGGCGTTAATGTGTTCCTTGGCCGTACCGGCAAGTTCTCCAAGTTCGGTATCGTCAATCTGAAGAAGATCAACCGCGCCGCGCAGGAAGAATTTGAAAAGTGGGATCTCAATA
The DNA here is from genome assembly GCA_964472725.1 of uncultured Oscillospiraceae bacterium. GTDB lineage: Bacteria > Bacillota > Clostridia > Oscillospirales > Oscillospiraceae > RGIG6375. Next base: position 6,658 of record CAYYLZ010000075.1, on the reverse strand, counting down.
TGCCTCCCCTCGGTCAGCAGACCGACGGCATGATGATCGAGTCCCGCAAGATGATCGAGCTGGCTCGCGCTCTTTCCGTTGACCCCGATATTCTGCTGTTGGACGAGGTCACTCAGTCCCTTTCTCTCAATAACCGCAGCAAGCTCTATGATCTTATCAAGCGTCTTAAGGAAATGGGACGCAGCGTTATCGTTATCACCCACGATATTGAGGAAATGGTCGAGATCACCGACAGTATCACCGTCCTTCGCGACGGCGAGATAGTGGGCGAGGTACAGTCCTGCTGCACCACTCCCGACGAGATACGTATGATGATGGTCGGTCGTGAGGTAAACGGCGAGTACTACCGTGCCGACATGACTCCCAGCTACAGCGACGAAGTCGTTTTGGAGGTCAAGAATCTCACTGTTCCCCATGAAATCAGCGATGTCTCCTTTGAGGTACACGCAGGCGAGATACTCGGCTTCTGTGGCCTCAGTGACTCCGGTATCCATTCCGTGGGCAAGGCTGTTTACGGTCTTTCCAAGCCCACCTCCGGCAGCGTTTTCCTTAAGAGCAATAATGTGGAAATTACCAAGCCCATGACTGCTCTGCGCAACAATGTGGGCTACGTTCCCAAGGATCGTGATAACGAAGCGCTGATGATTCAGGCTTCCATCAAGGATAATTTCTGCCTGCCCTCGCTGGTAGAGCTTGAAGGCAAGGTCGGCTTCCTCAGTCCCAACAAGCTCAACAAGCTTTCCACTGACATGATGGACAGCCTCTCCGTCAAGTGTACCGGTATTGACCAGAGAATGAGCGCTCTTTCCGGCGGTAATAAGCAGAAGGTAAACTTCGGACGCTGGCTGGCGAAGGATTTGAAGCTTCTTATCCTCGACTGTCCCACCAGAGGTGTTGACGTTGGCGTCAAGGCTTATATCTACCAGCTGATGAAAGAAGCCAAGAAAAACGATATTGCAATTATTCTGATTTCCGACGAGCTTACCGAGGTTCTCGGCATGGCAGACCGCCTCCTGGTTATGAAGGACGGCTGCGTTACCAAGGAAATTCGCAGAGATGAGGACTTTACCGAACAGTCTGTGATAGGGGTGATGATCTGATGAAGAATTTTATTAAGAAAGTCAAGATATCCGATCTGGTACCCTTTATCGCTTTTGTGGTGCTGTTCCTGTTCTTCACAATAGCCAGCAAGGGCAGAATGCTCACTCCTTATTCTCTCAAGCTCCTGCTCGAGGAGTCCATACTCACCATCGTGGCAGGCTGCGGCGTACTGTTTGTTGTTGCCCAGGGTTCTATCGACCTGTCGGTAGGCGTTAACCTGGCGCTGGCGGGCGTTACCGGTATGTATGTGGCCACCGCAACCGGTATCGGCTGGCTCATGATCCCCGTTGCCATGGTAGTAGGTCTTATCCTTGGCCTTATCAACGGCGTTATCGTTGCAAAGTTCAAGGTTCCTTCCTTTACTCTCTCCATCGCAATGCTTATCAGCGTGCGTGGTATCGTTAACTATATTCAGACCATCATCGGCGTGCAGTATATCCCCGAATCCATGCGCTTCCTCACCAACTCCGGTGTGAAGATCGCGGCATTTATAGTTATCGCTGTCATTATCGCCTACGTCTTTGAGTTCACCCGCCTTGGTCGATACAGTCAGGCAATCGGTGAAAATGAAACCACCGCCAAGTTTGTCGGTGTACCCGTCAGCAAGGTGAAGATCGCAGTGTTCGCGCTGTCCGGCCTTATGGCGGGCGTTGGCGCTATATTCTCCATTGCCAGCGTAGGCGGCACAAGTATGCAGATGGGCGTTTTCCTTGAAATGAAGGTCGCTATGGCTATCTTCTTCGGCGGCGTTCTTGTTACCGGCGG
>CAYYLZ010000075.1:0-4692 GCA_964472725.1 uncultured Oscillospiraceae bacterium | reverse complement strand
TTGAAATGAAGGTCGCTATGGCTATCTTCTTCGGCGGCGTTCTTGTTACCGGCGGCACCTCCGCCAAATTCTACAAGATAATTCTCGGATCTCTGTCCATTACCCTTATCGTTAACGGCCTGTCCCTTATCGGTATGTCCGACAGCCAGATCACCGAGTCCGTTGAAGGCGTTCTCCTGCTCCTTATCCTCTTCGTTACCATCGTAACAAGCAAGAGAAGAAAGAGCAGCAAGAAGCTTGCTGCTGCGGCAGATGACGAGTGCGGCTGCTCCGAATAAAACTCATATATTTAGACGCGAAAATATCCCCGCTGCATTGCAGCGGGGATATTTTCTTAGAGGTTGGAAAATGGAGTGTGTCTATGGAAAATGGAGTGTGTGGTATCTGATGTATACTTGTTAAGTTTTGCCCGCAATAAGTTAGGCAAGGGCTGCGCCGAGAGCTTTGCAGGCTGCCACGCCCTCATCATCGGGCGCATCACAGCAGATAACGCTGTCACAGGCGAGAGTTATACCCTTGGCAGCACAATCTTTTTCCCAACTGCGCATCCAATCGCCGTCGCCCCAGCCGTAAGAACCGAAGAGGGCCACCTTTTTTCCACCAAGCTTAGTAGAGCATGCGGTCCACATGGGTTCGAATTCTTCCTCTTCAAGAACTTCGTCGCCCATTGCAGGGCAGCCGAAAGCTATGCTGTCCAGCTCGGCGATGATGGCAGCCTCAAAACCCTTGGGGTCGAGGAGAACTACTTCTGCGCCATTTTCCTGTACGCCTGCGGCAACTGCCTTGGCCATTGCCTCGGTGTTTCCGGTGGCGCTCCAATAAACTACTGCAACTTTACTCATTTTCTATGCCAGCCTTTCAAATATTTATTATCAACCGGCTACGGTGAGCCGCTCGACGGGTCTGCCTTTGGACCACTGGTCCATATACACGTTGGTGCACTTTTTGTACTTTGCAAAAAGCTGCCGCGCTTTTTCCTCATCTCCGTATACTTTCCAGTAGCCGGTGAGCTTTGCACCCTCGGCTCCATTCTCTATGAAGCCACGGACATCTTCGGGCGGATAGCCGAGAAACAGGCCTATCTCGTGGGGAAACTCTTCGCAGTCGCGCAGGCGGCAGGCCAATTCTGCCACGCAGCTTTCGGGCTTCATGGGGGAATATCCGAAGTTTTTGAGCAGTTCACTTACAGCGGCCTCGGACATATCCGCGCGCAGCTTAGCGGGGCGGTAGACATATATCAGTGCTCTGTGACCGCTGCGGCGAAGAAGAATTATTCTCAGACCTTTTGACGAGAGCCGTCGATTAAGCTGCCGTATATTGGTGCGCAGTTCTTCAACACTGCTGTAGGAACATGTGAAGAGACTTGCTGTTTTCAAACCCGCGAGGGTAGGGGCGCAGTGACGTACGATGAGTTCTTCGGACATAGGTGCCTCCTTGCTCAGTCCTTGATGTGCTCCTCAAGAATGCTCTTGAGAGCAGCTGCGGAACTGCTATGACTGCGGGCGATGGGGATATTCAGGTTCTTGACCTCATTCAAAGCGTAACGCAGCATTTTGTGAGAAACGGTGTTGGTAAAAAGGACCAGCAGGTCAGGACTTCCAACCTTGTTCCTAAGACCGTCCCGCATTTGGGTGAATACTTTTGCCTGACAATTGTACTCGCTGCAAATATCTTTATAACGGCGAACCATGCAGTCATTTCCGCCAACAATTACTACGCTCATATGATGCTCCTTTTCATGCGGTTAGCGTATGCTAACTGGTGGTTTAACAAGTAGTTAGCCTCGGCTAACTGACTATATGATACCCAACTTTTTCACGTTTGTCAAGCATAATTTTTGAAACTCTGCTTTGCGGATAGGGGAGATACCTTTCATAAGTACAATGAAGTCGTGAAAAATCTAATGTAAACTGTTGAAAAATCATATTTGCTGTGATATTCTATCGGCGGCCAAAAATAATACGGAAAATTTGGCGCATATTTTGCGAAAAAATGAAAAAACCCTCTTTTAAATCACGCCGAAATATATTAAAATAACCTAAATAGAGAATTATATTTGCACTGGAGGTATATCTGTGGAACCCACATATAAAAGAGTGCTGCTGAAGCTCAGCGGCGAAGCCCTCGCCGGCTCTGCTTCAAGAGGTCTCGATTTTGAAATAATCGGTAAGGTTTGCGACGTTATCAAGAAGTGTAACGAAGCAGGCATTGAAATTGGTATCGTTATTGGCGGCGGCAACTTCTGGCGCGGCGTAAAGGACGGCGGCGACTGCATGGAGCGCACCCGCGCTGACCACATGGGCATGATGGCCACCGTACTCAACTGCCTGGCGGTTGCAGACGTTCTTGAGCAGAAGGGCGTGCCCGTACGCGTGCAGACTGCTATAGAGATGCGTGAGGTAGCAGAGCCATATATCCGTTCCAAGGCCATGCGTCACTTGGAGAAGGGAAGAGTTGTCATATTCGGCTGCGGCACCGGCTGCCCCTATTTCTCCACCGACACTGCCGCTGTTCTCAGAGCTGCTGAGATCAACGCAGACGTCATTCTGCTTGCCAAGAATATCGACGGCGTTTATGAGGCTGACCCCAAGCTCGTTCCCGATGCAAAGAAGTTTGATGAAATCAGCTATTCCGAAGTCCTTGCAAAGCGTCTTGCTGTTATGGACTCCACTGCAACTTCTCTGTCTATGGATAACTCCATACCCATTCTGCTCTTCGCCCTTCAGGATCCGGAGAACATCTACCGCGCTATCATGGGCGAGAAGATAGGTACCAGAGTATATTAATGTATTGAACCGTACAGGTTCAAAAATCCCCCGTTCCTTAGGGGAAGATGATTTTATAAATAATTGTGCCGCCCAAAAGGCGGTGGAATGGAGGACTAATATGTATAAGGAATTTACCAGCAAAATGGATAAGACCATCGAGGTCATGCAGAGCGATTTCGCAGCCGTAAGAGCTGGCCGCGCCAACGCTGCCGTTCTCGACCAGGTTAAGGTTGACTACTACGGCACTCCCACTCCTATCCAGCAGATTGCTACCGTATCTTCCCCCGACCCCAGAACTCTCCTCATCCAGCCTTGGGAAACCAAGCTGCTCAAGGATATCGAGAAGGCCATTCTGATGAGCGACCTGGGCATTAATCCCCAGAACGACGGTCGTGTTATCCGCCTTGCATTCCCTCAGCTCACTGAGGAAAGACGTAAGGAGCTTGCAAAGCAGGTCAAGAAGTATGGCGACGACAGCAAGGTCGCTATCAGAAATATCCGCCGCGACGCTATGGAAAAGTTCAAGGCTCAGAAGAAGAAGTCTGAGATCACCGAGGACGACCTGAAGGATATTGAAAAGGAACTGCAAAAGATCACCGACGATTATGTAAAGAAGATCGACGAGCTGGTCGCGAAGAAGGATAAGGAACTGCAGAGCATCTAAGAGCGCGGATATGGCTTTGTTTTCAAAATCTAAAAATGAAAAGGCTTGGCAGGCTGGTAACAGCCTGCCTAAGCATGTTGCCATAATTATGGACGGCAACGGCCGCTGGGCAAAAAAACGTGGTCTGCCCCGCACGGCAGGACATTCCGCCGGCGCGGAAACCTTCCGCAAAATTGCCACCTACTGCAAGGAGCTTGGCATGGACTACCTCACTGTCTACGCTTTTTCCACGGAGAACTGGAAGCGTCCCCAGGAAGAGGTTGACGCCATCATGCAGCTTTTGGAGAAGTATCTCCTTGAGTCCATCGAGAAGATGGAGCGCGACGGCATACGCCTTAAGATACTTGGCGATATCGAGCCCTTGTCTGATAAGCTGAAAGCGCTCATTGAGCGAACCGATAAAATCAGCAGCGAAATAAACGGTTTTCAGGCCAATATCTGCCTGAACTACGGCGGCAGGGATGAAATCATCAAGGCGGCGAGAAAATATGCTCAGCAGGTTGCGGAGGGCAGAGCCAACGACATAGACGAGAAGGCATTCTCTTCCTATATGTATTCCGACGGCATTCCCGACCCCGACCTTATAATCCGACCCAGCGGCGAAATAAGAACCTCGAATTTCCTGCTTTGGCAGTCGGCCTATTCCGAATATTATTTCACCGATGTGCTTTGGCCGGATTTCAACGAGGCCGAGCTTGATAAGGCGCTGGAGGCGTATTCAAAGCGATCCCGGCGCTACGGAGGAGTGTAACCTATGGCAAGCAATAAGATTCAGCGTATAAATGAGGATATCCAGCGTGAGCTGTCCGGTCTGCTGCGCAACGTAAAGGATCCCCGCCTGCAGCAGGGCATGATAAGCATTACCGGTGTTGAAACCACCGGCGATCTGCGCTATTCCAAGATATATATCAGTGTTCTCGGCAGCTATGACGAGAAGGAACTGAAGAAGGGGCTTAAGTCCGCGTCCGGCTATCTGCGCCGTGAGATCGGCAACAGACTTAACCTGAGATATACGCCCGAGCTCATTTTTGAGCTTGACCCCTCTCTTATAAGAGGCGCTCATATCTCCAAGCTTCTCAATGAGCTTGAAAAAAGCGGCGGGAGCAGCGAAAATGAAGAAACTGACGATAACTGAGACCGCCCGCTTCCTTGCGGAGCACGACGACTTTCTTATAATCAGCCATCGAAGACCGGACGGAGATGCCATCGGCAGCTCCGCCGGGCTTTGCTGCGGTTTGAGGGAAATGGGCAAGAGAGCAT
>CAYYLZ010000074.1:0-8833 GCA_964472725.1 uncultured Oscillospiraceae bacterium | reverse complement strand
GTTCTTCCGTCACGGGCGGTTCTTCCGTTGCGGGTGGTTCTTCCGTTGCGGGTGGTTCTTCCGCCATGGGCGGTTCTTCCGCCATGGGCGGTTCTTCCGTCACGGGCGGCTCTTCCGTTGCGGGTGGCTCTTCTTCCTTAGATACAGGGAAATAATAGGCTGCCTTACCCTGCTCCTTTGCCCGCACTGCGGCGCAGATGGCATGCATGGACTGCACCGTTGCGGCATAGCTGCCCTCGGTGTCGTTTTCAAGATGCTTGAAGCTGCCGTCGGGAAGCTGGAAGGTCAGCAGCGCGTCCATAACGGAGGCGTCCTTGACAAATCGCGCGTCCTCCACGGAAATACCGATGGTGGTAAGAGCAAGTATCACCTGCGCGGTACTCTCCGCCGTTCCCTCGTCAGCCTTGCCGGAAAGGGACGCGAAGGAACCGTTTGGCAGCTGCTGTCGGGAAAGCTCAGTGACCGCCCGGTCGATGGCCGTTTTTACGTCCTCACGGGCAGTGTACTTGGACAGCGCCTGTATTGCCATGGCGGTTATATCCACGTCCGCCACGGTGCCGTAAAGAGCGAAGCCGCCCCCCTCTATCTCGCGGGAAAGGATATTATCCACCATCTTATCCCGGCTGTTGGGATTGGCCGCATCGGGGTCGCTGGGCATATCGTATCTGCCGCCGTCAAGGGCAATAAGGGCGAAAATGATGCTGTTTATCCCCTGTTTCTTCACGGTATCGTAGTCGGCAAGGCGTGAAATAAGGTCATAGCCCTCCAAGTTGCTTGCGTCATAGCCAAGGGCTGTAAGCGCTATCATAACGCGCTCATATTCGGTGAAACGGTTTACGCCAAGGCCGCCGTCGTTTTCTTTCAGCAGGGCGACGATATTATCGTAATATGCCTTGCGGTAGCTGTCCATCAGCCCGCAGACCTGCCATGTGCTGTCAGCCACAAGAAACCACTCGCAGCCCAGTGTGGGTTCATCGGTCTTTACCGCTGCGGCAGCGGATTTGACCGCCTGCTCCAGCGTATCTTTGTCGTATGCCGCCGCTGTCTGCACAAAGGACATGGATATAATTACAACCAGCAGCAGCGCAATGAGTTTTTTCAATATTGTACTCCTTAGTGAATGGTAACGGTGAGGCCGTATGCCTCCAGCTGTGCCTTGCGTGCCTGCATGAGCTGGTCACTGGGGGGCTCGGCCACAAAAATCTTTTCTTTCTTCATAAGGCGCTGGTGCTTGGATACGCCCAGCTTATGATAGGGCAGCAGCTGAACAATGTCGATACCGTCCTTTATCTTGCTGAGGAACTCGCCGTACTTGACGAAATGCTCCTGAGATTCGTTGAACATGGGGATAGTGGGGATACGAACCTGAATTTTGCCGCCTTCCTTGACTATCTTCTCGGCGTTTTCGAGGATAAGCTCGTTGGGCACGCCGATAACCTGCTTATGCAGGTCGCTGTCCATACACTTCAGGTCATAGAGGAACAGGTCGGTATAGGGCAGAACCTTTTCGATGACTTCCCACTTTACGAAGCCGGTGGTGTCAACGGCGGTATGCATACCCGCCTCCTTGCAGCGCTTGAGCAGTTCAAGTGTGAATTCGTGCTGGCAAAGGCACTCGCCGCCGGAAACGGTAACGCCGCCGCCGGACTCCTCAAAGAAGGGCTGGTCACGGAGCAGACGGTGCATGACCTCGTCAACGGTCTTGTCCTCGCCGCACATATAAAGAGCAGTGGCCTTACAGGCATTGGCACAGGCGCCGCAATCGTCGCAGAGGGTCTTATCCACGTCGGGATATGTAATGGGGTCGCCCATGGCGTTGGTGGTGCTCTCGCCGATGCTTATAGCGCCCTTGGGGCATACGTCAAGACACTTGCCGCAGGCAGCGGTGCCAAGGCAGCGAACCTGCATCCAGTTAAGCTCCGTGGGGAACATCTGGGACTCGGGGCTGTGGCACCAGGGGCAGCGCAGAGGGCAGCCTTTAAGAAAAACAGTGGTTCTTATGCCGGGGCCGTCCTGCACGGAAAAGCCCTGAATATCATATATCTTACCTGTAAGCATAATCTTTACCTCCGGTTTCTCATTCTGTATAAATTATATCACTTCACCACTGTAATTGTCCATTGTAAATCAGTGCAATTTGTATTATAATAGAAGCAAATATTTTAAAATACATTCCAAGGAGTTGATCATTCAATGTTCGAATTCGCACCCATGACCGACCGTATCAAGCGCGTACGCGCAAAGCGTGACGTTTTCACCGGCGGCAAGTACTTTTTTAATGATACGGCGACTACCGAGATCTACACCGATTACTACAAGGCCCATGAGAACGAGTATCCCCTGCTCAAGCGCTCCGGCGCACTCCTTGAGTGGGCAGCAAAGAAAAAGTGCAACGTATTTGACGATGATATCCTTGTCGGCACCCCCGGCCCCGATGAGCGCTGCCTGAGCCCCTACGTTGAGTGGAACTGCCGCTGGATCCCCTCCATCGTTGACGACACCGACGAAAACTTCAAGAAGGCATGGCAGTCTCACGACTCCATCTATATGAGCGACGAGCAGCGTCAGATCTTCCGCGAGGCTTATGACTTCTGGAAGGATCGCACCATCTCCAAGATGGTCGAAGGCGCAATGACCGAGGACTTTTGGGAAGCAAGCGGCAACGGCTGCCTGCTCGGCTCCGGCAAGCGTGATCCTTTCTTCTTCGGCGTATCCGGTATGCCCCAGGGCCACTACATAGCAAACTTCGACAAGGCCATCAATGTGGGCTTCGGCGAGGTCAAGCGTCAGGCACAGGCCAAGCTGGACGCAATGAAGGGCCGCATTTACGGCAACGACGCAAAGCCCCACATCTTCTACTATTCCGTTATCCGCGTCTGCGAGGCCGCCATGGTTCTCTCCAAGCGCTACGCCGACGCCTGCCGAGAGAAGGCAGTATGGACCAAGGACGAGAAGCGTCAGGCCGAGCTTTACAAGATGGCAGACAGTCTTGACTGGATCATGGAGAACCCTGCCCGCACCTACTGGGAAGGCCTGCAGGCAGCTATCTTCTATCAGATAATCCTCTCCACCGACGCTCAGCAGCACGGTCAGTCCATCGGTCGTATCGACAAGTACACCGGCCACCTGCTCAAGAAGCAGCTTGAGGAAGGCACCATCACTCAGGAAGAGGCTCAGGAAATGACCGACGCCTTCATTCTCCGCCTGAGCGACATCATCGTGCTGCCCGGCTTCTCCATGAACAACCAGCGCATTATCGAGCTGCAGGCACAGGGTCAGAGCCTTTACTCCAACATTTACAACGGCCTCACCCCCACCGCAGGCATCAACCTCACCCTCGGCGGCCGCGCCGCTGACGGCACCGACGAGACCACTCCCGCAACCTATTGCTTCCTGCAGACCTACGGCCGCATGAAGTTCCCCGATCCCACCGTTGCCCTGCGTACTCACCCCGGCACTCCCGACGACATCTGGAGACTGGGTATCGAGTCCTCCAAGCTCTGCGGCGGTATTCCTCAGATGCAGAACGACGAGGTCATCATTCCCGCAATGATGGATCTCGGCTTCACTCCCGAGGACGCGGCAAACTACAGTATCGTAGGCTGCGTTGAGCCCGGCGGCACCGGCAATGAGTGGCCCGCCTGCGGCTGCACCGGCGCGGAGTCCATCTGGAACATGGTTCCCGTTGTGCTCATCACCATCAACGGCGGCGTCAACCCCATGACCGGAAAGACCGCCCTGCCCTGCAAGAAGCTCTACGAGTGCGAGACCTTCGAGGAGTTCAAGGAGAACTTCAAGATGGAAATGCAGTACGTTCTCGACTGGAGCGTTTCCTACGCCAACACCTTCGAGCTGGTTTACGGCGAGTACTTCCCCTGCATCGCGGCTTCCGCCCTTATGGACGGCTGCATGGAGAGCGGCAAGGACGTTAACAACGGCGGCGCAAAGTACAACCGCGTCGGTCTCACCGCCTGCGGCACCGCCAACGTCGGCGACAGCCTTATGGCTATCAAGAAGCTCTGCTTCGACGACAAGACCGTTTCCACCCGCGAGATGTTCGATGCCCTCGCCGCCAACTGGGAAGGCTATGAGCAGCTGCGTCAGACCATCATCAACGAGGTTCCCCACTATGGCAACGACAACGACGAGGCCGACGAGCTGGCAGCATGGGCACTGGGTCTCTTCGCCGAGATCATGACCAACGCCACCGGCTCACGTGGTCACTACTCCGGCGGTACCTTCACCATGACCGCTCACATCTATCAGGGTAAGATGACCCACGCAACTCCCGACGGACGTAAGGCCGGCGAGCCTATCGCCGACGCTATCAGCCCCAGACAGGGCTTTGACAAGAACGGCCCCACCGCTTACCTCCGCTCCGCCGCAAAGCTGCCTCACCGCGCCCTTACCAACGGCGACCAGCTGAATATCCGCTTCTCCCCCAACAGTGTTGCCGGCGACGAAGGCGCGCTGAAGCTCAAGCAGCTCATCAAGACCTACTTCAAGCTGGGCGGTATGCAGGTTCAGTTCAACGTTGTCAGCACCGACTCCCTCCACGAGGCACAGAAGGATCCCGACAACTTCAAGGATCTCATCGTGCGTATCGCAGGCTTCTCCACCTACTTTGTCACCCTCGACAAGGCTACTCAGGACGACTTCATCATGCGTACCGAGCAGAGCATCTAATCAAAAACTCCAAAAGCCCGACTGCTTTCGCAGTCGGGCTTTTTGCTTCTGTCAATAATGAATAGGTTCTTAAGCGGCAGGGGTACGCACCTGCTCTACGATGTTGACTTCGGCTTATCTGATGAACGTAGGGCTGAGGCGTGTGTCAGCCGTCAGGTCTCATGGTTTTTCCTTATTTATCCCCAAAATAAACTCCCTTGTAAACAGTATGGCATCAAGCGTAAGTCCCGCGCAGAGGTGGGGCGGGTCGTCGTCGTTGAAGCCGCCGGGGCGCAGGTCGCGGCAGGTCAGCGACTTATACTTTTCGGTAAAGGAATGGGCAAAAGAGTTGCATATCCGCTCAACCTCGTACTGATCCTCTCCCCTGTCGCTGTAATACACACCCATGAACATGAGCGCGCCCTCCACAAGGCCGCACTGAGCGCCGAATTTGCCCGCGCCGTGCATACCTTTGGCGGCATTTATAAGCTGGGGCGAAAGGTCAGTTTCGAAAAACTGAGCCAGGGCGGTGAGCATGGTAACGGCGCAGTTCAAATCGTGACCGAAATAGCATTCCTGCACGTGGTCACGCATCTGCTCCATTATCTTTCTGTCCACCAAGTCACGTCGCACCGGCTCCTGACCAAGCTCCTCCTGCATATCGGAATAGGCCTTGAACAGGTACTCGGAGAACTCGGTGAGTGTCTTTGCCGCCTCGGTGCGCATGAAGCGGGGGTCAAGGTCGCCGATACGCACTCGGTCCAGTCCGTCCGCATCCTTGAGCAGCAGGGCAAGGCGCTTGGCTCGGTCAAAATCATCGGGCATGTACTTGGTGATAACGCTGTCCATATCCCCGTCCTTGCGGGAATGGGCTTCCACACCCGCCATGGTCATTTTCAGTTCCTCGCCGCTGCGGCCTGTAAGCTCCTCCAGCTTGAAGCAGGAACGGCTGCCGTGAAATTCGTCCAGCCAGTCGCTTACTCTGCCCGTGTCGTGATAGGAGCACATGTCCATCAGCAGCAGCGTGTCCTCCATGCTTGCTCCCTCCAGCATAGCCAGCAGGGCACCAAGGAGCATTACGCGCTCTATATGTCCCTCGCCGTGGACGGCGCTGGTGAACAGCGCGCCGCGGTCAAGGTTTTCCAAAGCGTCATAGAATATGCTGCTGTACTGCCAACGGTCAAGGCGGGTCAGCAGCAGGTCATAATCCCCCCAGCTGTTGCGGCGCAGCAGCTGCGCGAGGGGGCTTTCGGTGAGTTTTTCAAACACAGTATCACCCCACTATTTTCTTGCCGTCCAGTACGGCCTCGGTAAGCTCCTCGCCGCGATAAACCAGCTTCAGCGAGAAAAACGGGCAGGGCGTGTCGATAAGGCGCAGGAATATCTTGTCGCCCTCCCAAAGGGTCAGCTCCAGCAGCTTATCCTTATTTATCCACTCCAGCTCGCCCTCGTCACATTCTATGAGCTCGCCCTCGAAGCCGTCAGCGGTGAACAGATGCATATACTCCGTTTCCCACTTATCGGACACAAAAGTGACGATGCCTCGATACTGATAAGAGGTCAGCGTAAGACCGGTTTCCTCAAGGGTCTCGCGGATAACGCAATCCTCGGGGCTTTCCTTGTCCTCGAACTTGCCGCCGATGCCGATCCACTTATCATAGTTCAAGTCGTTTTCCTTCATGGTGCGGTGGAGCATAAGGTACTGCCCTTCCCGCTCTATATAGCAAAGAGTTGTATTTTTCATTCTTTTCTCCTATAAAAAAGGCGCGCTTTGCAGCACGCCTTTTGTTTTTTATCTTACCTTGCCCTTCTTACCCTTCAGCTTGCACCACAGGGGGCCTGCGATACAGGTGGAGGAATAACCGCCGGCGATAACGCCGACCATGATGGGAACAGCAAAGTTTCTGATGGAGGATACGCCGAGAATGACCAAAAGAATTATGGGCAGAAGCGTGGTGATGGTGGTGCCAATGCTTCTTCTCATGGACTGGGTCACGCTCAGGTCAACAACGCGCTCGAAGTTGCCCTGACCGCCGGTCTTCTTGTAGTTCTCACGGACACGGTCAAATACAACGATAGTTGCGTTGATGGAGTAACCGATAATGGTAAGAGCGGCTGCGATGAAGTTCATATTCATGGAGATTTGGAAAATCACGTAGACGCTGAGCATTACCAGCAGGTCGTGGATAAGGCAGAGGACTGCAGCCAGACCGGAGCGCAATTCGAAACGAATGGTGATATAAACCAGTATGAGCAGAGCCGCAAGTGCGGAGGCTACGAAGGCGGCGCGGGTGATATCCTTACCGACGGAAGCGGATACATAATCGCTGGAAATCAGCTCTACCTTGTCTGCTCCGTAGGCCGTGCTGACGGCCTCGTATACCTTGTCACGGGTGGCGCTGTCGATTTCGGTCATCTTTACGGTGACCATGGTGCCGCCGTTACCGGACTTGGTTACGGAAGAGGGTCTTACGCCCGCAGCTTCGGCAACGATATCGGCGATATCGTCGGAAATTTCGCGGGTAACTTCGGTGCCCAGCTCATACTCCATGGTTACGCCGCCGACAAAATCAAGGTCAAGGTTGAACATGGACTTGCCGAAGGGCAGCATGATAATGCTGACAAGACCAACGATGCACAGCACGATGGAGATAAGGCCGGTTATCTTGAACTTGCCTACGAAGGGCAGAACCTTTTCCTCCTGATCGCCGCTGCGCAGCTTTACGCCGTAGAGGGCGAGATTACCAACGCGCATTTCGGCGAAGCACTTGAGGACAAGGCGAGGTACGATGAGCATACATACCATGGAGAGGATAACACCGATAAGCAGAGTCTTGGCAAAGCCAAGAATGGTGCCGGTACCCTGCCAAAGCAGGACGCCTGCTGCGATAATTGTGGTGATATTGGAGTCAAGAATTGCGGTAAAAGCACGCTTGAAGCCAAGGTCAACGGCAGAGCGCAGGGTCTTGCCATAGGAAAGTTCCTCGCGGATACGCTCATAGATAACAACGTTTGCGTCAACCGCCATACCCACGGTGAGTATGATACCTGCTATACCGGGCAGGGTCAGGTTGATGCCGGTGGCGGTCATGATGAACAGGAACATGGCTATATACAGCAGCAGAGCGAAGTCTGCAACCACGCCGGGCAGGCGGTATACAACGACCATGTAGATCATAACCAGCAGAATGCCGATAATACCGGCAAGGATAGCGGTCTCAAGGGACTTTTCACCCAAGGACGCGCCAACAGCCTGCAGCTTGGACTCGTGCAGCTCAAAGGGCAGACGGCCTGCGCTGATGATGGAAGCCAGATACTGAGCGGACTCACCGTCGGAGCCGCCGAGCTGGATAACGGGGGTATCGGTGTCGATACCGGTGGCGGAGTAGTTAACACTTACGGTGGGAGTGCTGATTACCTCGTCGTCCATCATAATGGCCACGTATCTGTTGGCCTCGTTCTTCTGATTGGCGGCAGCCTTGGTGCCCTCCTTGAAAAGCTGACGGCCTTCCTCGGTAAGCTTAAGCTGAACGAAATACTCGTTTACGCCGGTCTCGCTGACGGGGCCGTAAGCGGCGGTGGCAGACTCGATCTGCTTACCGTCAAGGATAACGTTACCGTCGCAGTCACGGAACTCGATTACGGCGGTGGTGCCAAGCATCTGCACCGCTTCCTCGGGATCTTCAACGTTGGGAATTTCAAGAACTATACGGTTGGAGCCGTAGAGATACACGTTGGCTTCGGTATAGCCAAGGGTATTCAGACGCTGACGCAGCATCGTCTGAGCGGTCTCCATGCCGTTTGCAAGCTCTTCTGCCGTCATTCCCTCGGGAACCACGGCCTCGTAGGTAATTTCGGAACCGCCTACAAGGTCAAGGCCCAGAGTAATGCCGTCCTCAAGGGGCAGCACCTCGAAAGCTCCGAAAGAAAGCCCAAAAAAAGCAGAGAACAGGAACAAAGCGATAAGAATAAATACCGCTCCGATGGTCAAAACACTTCTTTTCATTTGCCGATAAGGCCTCCGTTGATATTATTCTTCGTTTGCGCTCTCTGCGCTGGCAGCTGCGCGGAACTTGACTCTGGACTGGCGAACCTCTTCCAGCGCCTCGGAAATTGCGTTTTCGGTTCTGCGCATAGCGTCGTCGGCGTAGTCGTTGGCAGCCTTCTT
>CAYYLZ010000073.1:0-8872 GCA_964472725.1 uncultured Oscillospiraceae bacterium | reverse complement strand
TCGTTGAGAGCCTTCATGGCCTTCTCTCTTCCCTGCTCCGCTACGGTCTGGTTGAAGCCAACGGAGCCGCTGCCCTTTCTCTCGCTGCCGGCGTTGGTGGTCATAACGATAATGGTGTTCTCGAAGTTGACCGTTCTGCCGTGGGCGTCGGTAATGTGACCGTCGTCAAGGATCTGCAGCAGGATATTGAGCACGTCGGGGTGAGCCTTCTCTATCTCGTCGAAGAGGATAACTGAATAAGGCTTGCGTCTTATCTTCTCGGTAAGCTGACCGGCTTCATCGTAGCCCACGTAGCCCGGAGGCGAACCGATGATGCGGGACACCGCGTGCTTCTCCATGAACTCGGACATGTCGAGGCGGATAAGGGACTCGGGGGTGCTGAACATATCGGCGGCAAGCTGCTTTACAAGCTCAGTCTTACCTACGCCGGTGGAGCCAACAAAGATGAAGGAAACGGGCTTGCGCTTGGCGGAAATGCCAACGCGGTTGCGCTTGATGGCGGAGCAAACGGTCTTGATTGCCTCGTCCTGACCCACGATATGTGCCTTCAGGCGCTCGTCCAGCTTTGCAAGGCGCTCAAACTCGTCCTCGCGGATACTGCTGGCAGGAATCTTAGTCCAAAGCTCGATAACCCTTGCGAGGGCTTCCATGGTAAGCTCAGGATAGCCGGAGGCATTGAGCTCGGTCAGTTCCTGCTCCAACTGGAGCTGTCTGCTGCGAATTTCGGCAAGACGGGCGAAATCGTTTTCGTTTTCGGAGTTTGCCGCAAGCAGCATTTCACGTTCTTTATCAAGGTCGTCCTTTTCACGCTGGAGAACCGCCATGCGGGCAAGGTTCTTGTTCTTGAGGTTTATATCCGAGCAGGCCTCGTCGATAAGGTCGATGGCCTTGTCGGGCAGGAAACGGTCGGTGATATAGCGCTCGGAGAGAATGACCGCCTGACGTGCCATATGGTCGGATATCTTGACCATGTGGAAGCCTTCATAGTAACCGGCGATACCCTTGATTATCTCAACAGTCTCGTCGATGGAGGGTTCGTTTACGGTTACGGGCTGGAATCGGCGCTCAAGAGCGGAGTCCTTCTCGATATGCTTTCTGTACTCGTTGAAGGTGGTGGCGCCGATAACCTGTATCTCGCCGCGAGACAGGGCGGGCTTGAGGATATTTGCGGCATTCATGGAGCCCTCCGCGTCACCTGCACCCACGATGCTGTGGACTTCGTCGATGACGAGAATGATGTTGCCCTGCTTCTTTATCTCTTCGATCAGACCCTTCATGCGGCTTTCAAACTGGCCACGGAACTGGGTTCCCGCAACAAGGGCGGTAAGATCAAGCATCCATACTTCCTTGTCGGTAAGCTTATAGGGAACCTCGCCGGCAATTATCTTCTGGGCAAGGCCCTCGGCGATGGCGGTCTTACCTACACCGGGCTCACCGATAAGGCAGGGATTATTCTTCTGACGGCGGTTAAGGATCTGAATAACGCGCTCCAGCTCCTCCTCGCGTCCGACTATCTTATCCAGCTTGCCGTCCTTGGCGCGCTGGGTAAGGGAAATGCAATAGTTTTCAAGGAACTTGCGCTTGTTGCCGCGTCCGGAAGCGGATTTTTCGCGCTCGCCGCCCTCTCTGCCGGGGCGGTTATTATTATCGTTGCCGTTGGGGCCGCCGTGGTTGGCACCGCCGAAAAGCTTATTCAAAAACGGGAACGTGGCGGTCTTTCCGCTTTCATCATCGTCACCGTCGGCATCGGGGATATCCTCCTCGCCGCCGAAGGCCGCAAGCATCTCCTTAGAGAGATTTTCCAGTTCCTCGTCGGATACTCCCATGTTGCTCATCATATCGTTGATGGGCTTTATACCAAGCTCCTTGGCGCACTTGAGGCAGAGACCCTCGTTTACGGTCTGACCGTTCTCAATCTTTGTGATGAATACAACTGCCACGTTCTTCTTGCACCGGGAACAAATTGTAGGCTGCATAACTAACTCTCCTTTCCAAAGAGAACATCAGGATTTGCTGTGCTCGCTCGCTTTCATCATGCGAACAAACCTTACTGCATAGCTTGCGAAAGCCAGCAGCATTACCGCCAGCGCGAAGGATATCATAATAAGCGCTGCGGTGTGACTGATAGACTTAAACAGCATAAGTATAACACACACTGCAAAAAAGACAATCGTTGAACATTTTCCAAAATAGTTGGAAGGCGGCATCTCTTCAAATTTATTGTACAGGAACAGACCGCCGAGACCCATCAGGCATTCCTTTATAAGGAACACGATAACTGCCCACACGGGGATAACTCTGTCAATGGTTATGCAAACGATGACAGCCATTGTCATAAGCTTATCACCCAGAGGGTCAAGTATACGTCCGAGATTGGTGGTAATATTGTATTTTCGTGCTATACGGCCATCAAGGACATCTGTAAAAGAGGCTATCGCATACACAACGGCAGCACCTATATTGCTGTTGGGCGAGTCCTCAAAGTACACCAGTATGAACACAGGTACAAGACATATTCTTATGACAGAAAGTATATTGGGTATATTCATTTTCAATCACCTTGAACTAAGGCAGCAGGAGTCAGCCCCGCGCCGTTTTTTGCAGGAGGATATCCTCCGCATTGATCAGAAACCAAAGAATTTTGTGACCAGATTATGTTCCATGAGCCACTCGAGCAGCACAGTCTTATTCACGATGTCCTCACCTACGAGAACGCCAAGGTAGCGCATTACCCACGCTATTGCCACTATGATTATCGCACCCTTGGCAAAGCCGAAAAGCGCGCCCAGGGTTTCGTTTATAAACTCAAGACCCGGCATTTTAAAGGCAAGGTTGAGTATGTTGGCTATCACCGTAAAGACGATAAGAATAAGCAGGAACACTACGACCGAGGTAAGAATATAGGCTATCTTGCTGCACAGTACGCTTACAATCTCCTCGCGCATGGTCTGTCCGGTGCGCTCGACTCTTTCGGCAATCTCGTTGGCAATGTCCTGAGCCGCGCTCTTGAGTATGCCGAGGTTGCCCATCGCATCGTATGTAACGTTGTACACATCTTCAGAATCGTAGCCGGATTCCTCGCCCACCTGTACGTCTGCCACAGCAGCGTCAACAATACCGCTGACGAAAGGCTTAAGCATGTTGTTGAATTCCTGCGAATAGGTATCGGCAACTATCTGAGCGCCGTAGAAGGCAATGATAAGGGCAAGGATACCGCTTATGCCCATGATGAAGCCCTTTCTGTAGCCGTTCCATGCGCAGAAAGCAACTATTGCTATCAGTATGAGGTCAATTATAAGACTCATTTGTTAACTTCCTTTCAACTAACCAGCTAAGACATTACCGTCTTAAAAATCATATTCAACGGCTCCGTTTGCGGAAACCGCTATAAGCTTACCATTGCTGCCGGCCAGCGCCTTTTCGACGCCTGCGGCATCTTCAACGCGTCCTGCTTCGCCCATTTCGGAGCTATAGAGCGCCATGCTGTCGGCAAAGGTTACGGCTATGTACTTGCCGCGCACGCTGATGGCGCGCACCTCCGAACTGACTGTAACAGAACCCTTGAGGTTTCCGCTTGCATCGACCGTGACTATCTTGGTTTCGCCGCCGGTTCGGTATTTACCAAGGACAAACACGGCGTATCCGCTGCCGTCAAGAGAATAATCCTTCAGGTACCAACCATCATAGGAGTACTCTGCATTATATTCGCATTTACCGCTGACAAATACCGCTTTACCGTTGGAAACAGCGCAAATGCGGTTTTCCGCGATATAACCCATGTCGAAATAAACACTTTCGCTGTCATTGTAAACGCCCTGCTCCTCTTCGCTACCGAAAGAATAGGAAACAAGCCTGCTGCCGTTGTCGCTGACAGTGAGCGCCGCCATGCCGGTATTGGAATTATTCACAGCAGCGTCCATAAGGTAGCCGCTGCCGGAGAACCATTTATATACTGCCTCGCCCTGAGGGTCATAGACCGTTACCAGCCCCTTATAACCGGACTGCTCAGTGGCTACGGCAACATATCCGCTGTCATTTATATCTGCGGAAATAACCGCACTCTCGGAGTCTATGGCCTTGGTAGCGCCGTTTTCGGCCACTATCATAACGTCCTTGCCGCCCTGACTCCAAAGAACAGCACCGCCTGCACCGGAATCAGCGGCAGGATTGCTGAAAGCCTTGGTTCCGCGTCCCACGATTTCTCCCGTACTGTCGAACACCTGATAGGCGGAAGCGGAAACCGCCACAAGACCGCCGTTCAGCTCTTCAAAAATATTATCGGAGTAGGCGTCGAAGCTGAATTTATCGCTCTTTACGGTTTCGCTTTCGGTCTCCACCGCGTCCTTTATGAAGTCCGTAACAGTTTGACCGTCGTCGGTCATTGCGTCAATGACAATATAGACCACTGCGGCAATAACCGCAAGAACAAGCAGAGCCGAGAAAAGCTTTTTCAGCCAGCCGCTCTTTTCTTTTTTCACTTTTTTGTTCTTTTTAGTCTTTTTATCCTTCTTCATCTCTGCATCATCGTCCCCACTTCACCGTCGTACCATACGTTGGTCATATAAAGGCCCTGGGGCGGTGCGGTAGGCCCGGCCAGACAGCGGTCACCGCTGTCCAGTATGCTTCCTATATCATCGGGGTCTATCTTGCCAAGGGATGCAAAAACCGTAGTCCCCACCATGGCGCGAGCCATGTTATACAGGAAACCGTTGGCGCAGACGCGCAGGATAATTATATCGCCCTTGCGCTCAACGTCGAACCAGTGCACCGTTCGCACGGTACTTTTCACATCTGTACCCACAGACCGCACAGCCGCGAAATCGTGGGTGCCTACAAAGCCCTGAGCCGCCCGATGCATAATATCCGCATCAAGAGCAGAGGGGTGAAACCAAACCCGCTTATCCAGAAATGGGTCGCGGATATTGGAATTATGGATATAGTAAGTGTACTCTTTTTTTACGCAGGAAAGGATAGAATTGAAATCCTCTTCCGCCTCCACAGCGTCGCACACCGCCACATCACCGGGCAGGTGGGCATTCATGGCAAGATGAAGCTTATCCACCGGTATACGCGCATCAGTGCGGAAATTGGCGCAGTAGCGCTGGGCATGCACACCCGCGTCCGTTCTGCCGCAGCCCACAACACGGGTGGGAGTTTTCAGCACCTTGGTGAGAGCTTCCTCCACAACCTGCTGAACCGTTATATCCTTGTCCTGTATCTGCCAGCCGTGGTAGTTGGTTCCGTCATACCGCAGCCGCATTGCAATATTTCGCATATAGCTCCTCCATTCCGCCGACCGGCGGAACGAAAATTAAACTCCGAATGTGTTGAGCAGAATTACCGAAGCAAGCAGCACTATCGCCGCAGCACCGGCCGTAAGGTCGATGGAGCCGTAGCTGAGCTGCTTCATCTTGGTTCTGCCCTCGCCGCCGCTGTAGCAGCGGCTTTCCATGGCGGTAGCCAGCTCGTCCGCTCTTCTGAAGGCGCTGATGAACAGCGGGATAAGCAGGGGCAGCATGGCCTTGGCTTTCTGCAGAAGGCCGCCGGTTTCAAAATCGGCGCCTCTTGCCTTCTGGGCATTCATGATCTTATCGGTTTCCTCTATGAGGGTAGGAATAAAGCGCAGGGCTATACTCATCATCATCGCCAGCTCATGAACGGGCACCTTGATTTTCTTGAGGGGGCCGAGAAGGCTCTCAAGGCCGTCGGTAAGCTGCATGGGAGCCGTGGTATAGGTGAGCATAAAGGTTCCCATAATGAGCAGGGATATACGCAGCAGCATGAACACGGCGGCGCGCACGCCCTCTTTGGTTATGCTTATTACCCAAAGCTTGAATATGGTCTCGCCGCTGGTGAAGAACAGGTTTATAACCGCCGTTATGGCAATGATTATAAACAGAGGCTTCATGCCGCTGACAAGCACCTTAGGCTTGATTTTCGAAACATATACGCTGACCGCCAAAAAGACTATCACGGGCAGGTAGGCCGTAATTTTGTCCACAAGGAACAGAGCAACGATGTAAACCACTATTATAAGCAGCTTAGTGCGAGGGTCAAGACGGTGGACAAAGGTGCTGCCTGGGAAATACTGACCGAGGGTAATGTTCTTAAGCATCGGCCGCGCCCCCTTTCAGCTTCATAATGGCGGCCTTTGCCTGCTCCACGGTATATATGGAGGCGGGGATATCCAAACCCAGCTTGCGCAGGCGGGCAACTACCTTCGTCACCTCGGGAACGCCAAGGTCTATCGCCGTAAGCTCGTCGGCCCGGGCGAATATCTCTTCGGGTGTACCGTCCATTACGACATGTCCGCCGGAGAATACCAGCAGCCGGTCAACAGAGCGGGCGGCGTCTTCCATGCTGTGAGTTACAAGCAGGACGGTGGAACCCATGCTGCGGTGGTATTCCCGGATATTAGCCAATATCTCCGCGCTGCCCGCAGGGTCGAGGCCCGCTGTGGGCTCGTCCAGTATGAGAACGTCGGGGCGCATGGCAATAACGCCGGCGATGGCTACTCGCCGCTTCTGTCCGCCGGAAAGGTCAAAGGGCGACTTTTCAAGCAGCTCCTCCCCTATTCCGACGAAGCCTGCCGCCTCTCGCACGCGGGAGTCTATCTCCTCATCGGAGAGCTTCATGTTCCTGGGGCCGAAAGCGATATCTTTATATACAGTTTCTTCAAAGAGCTGGTACTCCGGGTACTGGAACACAAGACCAACCTTGAAGCGAACACCGTGTGTTTTGGTTTTAGAGGACCATATATCCTCTCCCTCGAAGAGCACTCTGCCCTCCGTGGGCTTCAGAAGGCCGTTAAGATGCTGGATAAAGGTAGACTTACCGGAGCCGGTATGACCGATTATTCCGATAAACTCACCATTCATCGCCTGAAAATCCAAGTTCTGAACGGCAATGCGCTCAAATGGAGTTCCGGGGCTGTAAAGATGGGTAAGGCCCTCCGTTTTGACTATTGGAGTCATGTATTAATCCTCCATGCGGCTACACCGCGCAAATAGTAATTAAAAATCCTCAGGCATGGAGGATTTTTGCCATCAACGCCGGTTGCCCAAAGGGCGAGGCGTTGGGCTTTTTTTATAAAGTTAGTGTGATTTTCACACTAATCTCCTTAGGCAAATGCATTAAAAATAGCGTTGGCGCAATCTTCTACGCTCAATGCGCTCAAGGGCAGGTCAATGCCCTCCTTGCGCAGCTCGTAGATAAGCTGGGTGGTTTCCGGAACGGTAAGGCCCGCACCGCGGAGCTTCTCCACGTTGGCAAACACCTGAGCGGGTGTTCCGTCGTCCACTATTCTGCCGTCGGACATAACGATAAGTCTGTCGGCATTGATGGTTTCGCTCATGTGATGGGTAATTAGCACCACGGTTATCCCCTGCTCTTTATTGAGCCGCATGATGGTGTCTATTACCTCGGCTCTGCCCACAGGGTCAAGCATGGCGGTAGGTTCGTCAAGAACGATACAGTGGGGACGCATGGCAATAACGCCCGCGATGGCAACGCGCTGCTTCTGTCCACCGGAGAGCAAATGGGGCGCATGACCGCGAAATTCCCACATATCAACAGCTTTCAAAGCTTCGTCCACCCGGCGGCGTATCTCCTCCGGCTCTACACCGAGATTTTCGGGGCCGAATGCAACGTCGTCCTCCACCACGTTGGCAACTATCTGGTTATCAGGGTTTTGAAAAACCATGCCAACCTGACGGCGGATATCGGTGATGAGCTTTTCGTCACGGGTATCCATACCTGCCACAAGGACAATCCCCTCCGTGGGGCGGAGTATGCCGTTAAGGTGCTTTGCCAGCGTGGACTTGCCGGAACCGTTATGGCCCAGCACTGCCACGAAGCTGCCCTCTTCTATATTCAGGTCAATTCCGTCAATGGCGGTGTTTTCCTGTTCCTCGTCATTGACGTACTTGAAGGTAAGGTTTCTTATTTCGATGATATTGCTCATTGAGAGTTATCTCCTCGACCAGCGGCAGGTTGCGCCGCAGGGCAGCGCCAGTCCGCTTTCGGTTACGGGCAGGCCGATCTCCTGGCTCTCGCTCTTTCCGCCGAAGCGCTCGGTGAAGATGGTTTCGCTCATATAGCTGATGACGGAGGGGGAAAGGCCGGTGGTATAAGAATTGATGATTACAAACTCGGGCTCGTCGCTGAGAACCTCGGCGCAGAGCTTTACGAATGGATAAAGACTCTCTTCCAGCTTCCATATCTCACCCGAGGGGCCTCTGCCGTAGGAGGGCGGATCCATAATGATAGCGTCGTAACGTCTGCCGCGGCGAATTTCACGCTCCACGAACTTCTGACAGTCATCCACTATCCAGCGTATGGGCTTGTCCGCAAGGCCGGAAGCCACAGCGTTTTCCTTGGCCCAGGATACCATACCCTTAGCCGCGTCAACGTGGCACACGCTTGCGCCTGCAGCAGCGGCGGCAAGGCTGGCTGCGCCGGTATAGGCGAAGAGGTTGAGAACATTCAGGGGACGGCCCGCGTTGCGCACCTTCTCCATGATGTAATCCCAGTTGCAGGCCTGCTCGGGGAAAATACCGGTATGCTTGAAGTTCATCAGCTTTACGTTGAAGGTCAGCTCACCGTAATGAACCTGCCAGGACTCGGGCACATCTGCCTTTGCCCATCTGCCGCCTCCGGTGGAGGAGCGGGCATAGCGTCCATTGGGAGAAAACCATGCGCGGTTCTCGCGCTTGGTGCTCCAAATGGCCTGAGGGTCGGGGCGCACGAGGGTATATTTACCCCAGCGCTCCAGCTTTTCACCGTCGGAGCAATCTATAAGTTCAAAATCTTTCCATTTATCACTGAGCCACATAAAAATCCTCCATGCGGCACAGCCGCACAAATAGTTATT
>CAYYLZ010000072.1:0-8923 GCA_964472725.1 uncultured Oscillospiraceae bacterium | reverse complement strand
GTATGCGGAGGGTTCTTCTTATTTCCTTAGGTATAACCACGCGGCCGAGGTCATCTATTCTGCGGACGATTCCGGTTGCTCTCATATATATATCCTCTCCTGATTATTATTTTTATTTCAAGCATTAACAGCTGATTACTCCATTATTATCCGCAGTTGAGATTGACTTATTCCACCTTGGCTTACAGGTTTATTTTGGCATAAATGAAACAAAATGCCCCGATAAACCTTTTCGGTTTATCGGGGCCTAAATTCACTCAGTTGCCACAGCCATTTCTTCCTCGGCCTGCATTTCCTCTTCTATTTCCTCCATCATTCGCATACCAGCAGTATCGGTAACGGGCAGGGAAAATACTATCGCGCCTGCCTTGGTGCCTGTGCCGGCCTCGTCCATAATGGTACGCATGATTGCGTTTTTCTGCTCCTTACGGACAACGATGAATATCATTTCCTTTTCGGGAACAAGGGTAACGCCCATAAATTTCTCTGCCAGATGGCTTCCGGTGCCTCTTGCGTGGATAACGGTACCGCCGGCTGCGTGAACCTTTCTTGCGGCGTCCATAATAAGCTCGCTGTAACCCTGGTTGGATATGGTAACGAGCAGTTCATACTTGGTATCCTTCAACGACGATTCCTCTCCTTTTTCAAATTCCTGGCCGGCGGTGAGATAATTGAGCGCCTTCATGCCGCCTATACTGCTCAGGGGCACAAGAAAGGCTATGCCGCTTCCGGGAATGTCGATATTCATCTTCATGCGAAGCTGGCGCTTGACCTCTCTCCACTTGTCGAAGGTGATAACGTGGAAAGCAACGCTTTTTTCCGAGCCGTCAAGTCCGAAGTAGTCCAAAATCTCGCTGGATGCGGTTCCGTTGCCGAGAGTGCTGAACGAAACCGGCAGCCCCATATTTTCATAGAAGCTTATGAACTTCCTCGCAGCTTTTCGGCTAGTGATAGTAACCATCAAAGATAATTCACTCATAATTCAAACCTCCCGCCTCAAAGCTCAATAATGGCGTCTTCATCAATATCGGGCTGTACATATTCAATATCGGTACGCTTGCGATTCTTGATAACGGAAACAAGACCCAGTATCTGTATGGTGATAAGAGGCGTCATGGCAACCATGGCAACCACGCCGAAAGCGTCGGTAGCAAGATTGCCGCCAACAGCCGCGCAGGCGCCCTGCGCCAAGGGTAGCAGGAATGTTGCGGTCATGGGGCCGGAGGCAACGCCACCGGAGTCGAATGCGATGGCAGTGAAGATTTTGGGCACTACGAAGCTGAGGCCGAGGGCAATCGCATAGCCGGGAATAAGGAACCAGAGTATATTCAGTCCGGTGAGCACGCGGGTCATCGCCAGCGCAACGGAGGCCGCAACGCCAAGAGACAGGCAGGTACCCATGGCTTTTGCGGAAATAGCGCCTTCCGTGATTTCTTCAACCTGATGATTGAGCACATATACCGCAGGTTCCGCCTTAACGATAAAGTAACCAATAACGGCACCGATAGGGATAAGCAGGAACTTATAAGCCTCACCGGCTATCACGCTGCCAAGATATGTACCGGCAGGCATGAAACCTACGTTGGCGCCGGTGAGGAAAAGCACAAGGCCGATATAGGTATAAACAAGGCCGATGACTATTTTGCCGAGGCTTCTTCCCGAAAGCTTGAGTGAGAATACCTGAAACAGCCCGAAGAAAACGATTATGGGCAGCAGGGATATCGCTATCTCCTTGATATATTCCGGCAGCTCCACAGCAAATATCTTCCACAGTTCCACTGTATCACTTATCTGAATATTATGCACGATTTCGGGCGTGCTTTCACCGGGCTTGAAGATAAGGCCGAGAATAAGCACCGCAAGAATGGGGCCTACGGAGCACAGCGCAACAAGACCGAAGCTGTCGTCAGCGGCGTTGCTGTCGTTTCGTATGGCGGAAATACCGATACCCAGTGCCATGATAAATGGAACCGTCATGGGGCCTGTTGTTACGCCGCCGGAGTCAAACGCGATAGCTCTGAAGTCGGCAGACACGAAGAATGCCAACCCGAACACTATTATGTAGAGAACCACCAACAAAGGTGACAGGGCAATTCTCAGCAGAATACGCAGGATGGCAACAACAAGGAACAGACCTACGCCTATTGCAACAGCAAGAATGAGTGTGCTGTTGGGAATGGAGGGCACAAGCCCCGCCAGTACCTGCAGGTCGGGTTCGGATATTGTTATGATGACACCCAGCAGGAAGCTGAGCAGTACAATTAACCAGACCTTTTTGGACTGGGTCATCTTCGCGCCGACTTTTTCTCCCATGGGCGTCATGGACATCTCTGCGCCAAGGGTAAAGAACATCATACCAACCATTACAAGCAACGCACCCATAAGGAAGCTCAGCAGTATGCTGGGCGATACAGGGGCTACGGTAAAGCTCAGTATAAGGACAATTACGACGACCGGGACAACTGCCGCCAGCGCCTCGGACATCTTGCTTTGCATCTTGGGATTCCAGAACTTCAACTCATCACCTCAGGGACATTTTCCTGCAAACTCAGTGCTTCTTATTCTATCATAAAAGCTATAGAATTTTAAGCATATTATTGAGAATTCACAGAAAGTTTTCTTTTTCTTTACCGGTTCGCTGTCGGGAGTTTTGCATTGCTTTTAGCTTCCGGATAGTGTAGAATAATCTATATTCAGATAATGTCTTAATTCCTGCCGGTGCTGCCGAAGCCGCCGCGGTCAACATCGTCCAGTGCCTCAACCTCTTCAAACTCAACGGGAGGCATTTTCTCGACTATTCTGAACTGACAGATACGGTCATTTACCTGTATCTCGGTGTCGCGGGTTGCAAGGACGGGGTACTTCCATATATCGTTGGTGCCGGAATAGCTGTTATCCACTATACCAACGCTGTTGGTCTGCAGTATACCCCAGTTTTTAAAGCTGGAGCTGCGAGGGGCAACATGAGCCTCATAACCCTCGGGCAGCTTCATGGATACGCCCAAAGAAATATATCGGCTCTCCCCCGCTTTGAGTGTCACATTCTCCGCCGCGCGCAGGTCTATCCAGTCGCCTATCTGCAGACTCTCCAGTTTTTTCAGATTTTTGTTGTGGTAAATAATTTTAATTTTCATACGATCACCGTCTTTAGGAGGATTTATGGATCTTTTTGATATCAACGTAATTAAGCCGCTTCTTGCGAATCACGGCTTCCATTTTTCCAAGTCAAAGGGCCAGAATTTTCTCACTGCCCGCTGGGTGCCCGAGCGCATTGCCGCAGAATCCGGCATTGATGAGGGCTGCGGCGTTTTAGAGGTAGGCCCCGGCATCGGTGTTCTCACTTCCGAGCTGGGCAAGGCGGCTGCCAAGGTATGCGCCGTCGAGCTGGACAAGATGCTCATTCCCGTCCTTGCTGAAACCCTCGGTGGTCGGGAGAACATCAAGGTCATTGAAGGCGATATCCTCAAAACCGATATTCATGAGCTGGTTGCAAATGAATTCGCCGGTCTTAGCCCCAGAGTGTGCGCAAACCTGCCTTATAACATCACAACGCCTGTTCTTTCCGCACTCATCGACAGCGGCTGCTTTGAAGGCATCACCGTAATGATACAGCGCGAAGTGGCTCACAGAATATGTTCCAAACCCGGCACAGCCGATTACGGTGCCTTCACAGTATACGCCAATTACCACACCGAGCCGAAGATACTCTTCGACGTGCCTCCCTCCTGCTTCATTCCCCAGCCGAAGGTGTATTCCTCTGTTATCACCCTCACTCCCCGCAAGGAAAAGCAGTCTGTAAAGAGCGAGGATATGTTCTTCAAAACCGTCAAGGCTTCCTTCCTGCAGCGCCGCAAGACCCTTGTAAACGGACTTAGCTCCTTCTTCGGCAATCTCAGCAAGGAGGACATCATCTCCGCCATCAACGCCTGCGGCTTCGACGAAAAGGTTCGCGGCGAAACCCTGAGCATAGCTGAATTTGCCGCACTTTCCGATGAGCTTTACGAGCTTACCAACTGAATATACGCTAAACGGGACTGCGCTGCAGTCCCGTTTTTTTACTTTATTATTCCGCAGGCTTCTCGATGGTCTTGGGGTCCTTTGCCTTATAGTCGTGAAGCTCTACGGTGATGGACTCGATATAGATCTCATCTCTGGGAGCATTGTTGGCGTCAACGTCCATCTTGGAGATCTTCTCGAACTCGTCGTAACCGAAAATAATCTTGCCGAAAGCGGCATAATCGCCGTTGAGAGTAGTCTCGTTATCAACGCAGATAAAGAACTGGCTGCTTGCGGTATCGTAGTAATCCTCGGCCTTGCTGCCGTCAGTGCTTACGGTTCTTGCCATGGAGAGAACGCCCTTCTCATGGAGCATATCGTTCTTCACATATCCGTTATTGGGGAACTCACCCTCAATGTAGTAACCGGCGTCAACTTCTTCGCTGTCAGCGGGCTTGCCCATCTGCACGATTGAATACTCAACTATTCTATGTACGGGAGAACCGTCATAAAAGCCGGAATTTGCAAGGCTGATGAAGTTATCGACTGTGTTAGGCGCCTTATTGGGATAAAGGCGGACGGTGATCTCGGTGCCGTTGCTGAACAGAATAGTGGCGATAGGCTTGCGCTCACCCATGGTGACGCATCCGGTAAGCATACCGACAACCATAACAGACATAAGTATCAGCGCTACAGCGCGTATAACAATGGATCTTTTCACTGAAAAACCCCCAAAAACGGAATTATTTCGCAAGGAAACGTAACTCTTAAGAATATATCATAGTTTATTAAATAATGCAATCGGTGAAATGTGAATTTTCAATTAATATCGCTTTTCCGTTTGGCTGTCTGCAGGTTGAGAACGATTATCGCCGCGATTACCAGAACTATACCCACCGCGCCAAAAAGGCTCATGCTTTCGCGGAACACTGCCACGCTGACCACGCAGGCCATCACCGGCTCAACGGACGCCATTATGGACGCCTTGGAGGAATTTACAGTGGTAAGACCCGCAGTATAGAGCAGGTACGGAATTACCGTCACGAACAGACTAAGTCCCACGGAGCCAAGCACTGCCGTGCCGGGCTTGGACGCTATCGCCGCGCCTATTACCTCGTAATCGGCAAAGGGCAGCATACACAGGCAGGCTATAAGGAAGGTATAAACGGTGATCGTCACCGAAGAATACCCCTTATTGAGGGCGAATCGGCTGAAAATGCTGTAGAGCGAGTAGCCGAAACCGGAAAGCAACCCCGTCAGCAGCGCCGTCGGAGAAAGCGCATTCCCGCCCCCGTCGAATATACCGGCAACCAGAGCGCAGCCTGCAAAGGCCATTACGCAGGCGGCTATTTTCTTCCCTGTCAGCTTTTCCTTGAACAGGACAAGCGACATCAGCATTACGAAAACGGGCGCGGTATAGAGCAAAACAGCAGCTACCGCCAGTGATGCTTTTTCGATAGTGACGAAATAGAAGTAATAGAAAAACAGAATACTTAAAATCGCCGTACCCATAAAGCACCACAGGTCGCGGAACTTTATTTTCAGCAGCTTACGGTCGTATATCAGCACGCCCACAAGGAGCACCACAGCCGTGATAAGAGCTCGGATAAACACCAGCTGCATGGCCTCGAGGCCAAGTTCGTTAAGACTGCGGACAAATATGCCGATAGTACCCCAAAGAATACCCGCAATGAGGATAAATATAACGCCTTTTTTAGTTTCCACACTAATCCTCCATGCAGCACGGCTGCAAAAATAGTTATTAAAAATCCTCGAGCATGGAGGATTTTGGCCATCATCGCCGGTTGTCCAAAGGACGAGGCAATGGTCTTTTTAAATCATAATAGTGTGATTTTTCACACTATCTTCCGAACCAATAGGTGAAGGACTCTTCACCGCCGTTGATGAAAATTTCAACGGTCTTGGTATCTTTCAAAATATCAACCTTCTCAATTTCCGAAGCACACTCAAAAGTGATATCGTCGTTTATGCAGACGGTCTTTCCGCTCACAGAAACCAACTCGTCCTCGTTTTTCAGCAGGTGGCGTACTTCCTCAACGGGATAGTCCATGACCTTGCCGTTTTCAATTCTCAGTTCACGGGGAATAGTAAGCGCACCGGCATAGTCCGCACCCTCGTCAAGGGGCTTGCTCCAATCGTAGAGCCAGCCAATCATAATGCGTCTGCCCTTGATCTCAAAGAAGGTCTGGGGCGCATAGAACTGGGGGCCGCCCTCGGGAGTGCAGCGGTATTCCTCCACAAAGCGCTGGCCGTCAAAGCTGCCCACAACGAACTGCGTCATGTGAGTCTTTATTCCAATCTTGGAGAACATGAGCACGAATTTGCCGTCAAGCTCAAAGAGGTCGGGACATTCAAGGACAGTGCCGCAGGCAGCGTCTTCAAAGAGCACGCCCACGTAGTCCCAGTTAAGCAGGTCGTCGGAGCGGTAAAGGAGAATCTTACCCACGCCGTCCTTACCGGAGCCGCAGACCATGTAATAGTGCCCCAGCATGAAGCTAACCTTGGGATCGCGGAAGTCCTCGCTGCCGTCAGCGGGATAAGCCTTTATAACGGGGTTGCCCTCGTACTTCTCGAAATGCACTCCGTCGCGGCTTATGGCTACAGACTGGGTCTGTCCCAGCTTCTCGGAAACGGAGGTATAGAACAGGTACAGCGCGCCGTCCTTTTCAACGGCACTGCCGGAAAAGCATCCGCCGGTGTTCTCATATTCCATATCCGGACGCAGGGCTATCTCAAGTTCCTGCCAGCGAACGAGGTCGTCGCTCACAGCATGTCCCCAGTGCATGGGGCCCCATACCGGCTGATAGGGATTATGCTGAAAAAAGGCATGGTACTGGCCGTTAAAGTATATAAGACCGTTGGGGTCATTCATCCAACCTTTATGTGGCTCAAAGTGATAGTTAAGTCTTTCGGGCATGATATCGCCTCTTTTCTTTTTGATACGATTTATTATAGCCAAAAAGCCCTTGCTGAGCAAGGGCTTTTTGGGTTAGGCGCGGGATATGAACCGCGAGCGAGTTATCTCAAGGCATTTTTTACGCTAACTTCATCAAGTAGCGCGTAAATGCACTCTGCCTTTGACTTGTAAACATAATTATGCGTTCTTTCCGGTAAACGTGTAATGTGTTTTTCAATGTC
The DNA here is from genome assembly GCA_964472725.1 of uncultured Oscillospiraceae bacterium. Classification (GTDB taxonomy): domain Bacteria; phylum Bacillota; class Clostridia; order Oscillospirales; family Oscillospiraceae; genus RGIG6375. The sequence goes on along the minus strand of CAYYLZ010000072.1, from coordinate 1,768 downwards.
ATAAAAAACTTCATCGGGATAATACGCCACATAATCATAGTTTGGAGCAGATGTTACAATTTCCTCAAGAAGCTTCTCCGGTTCAATATCAAGTAAGCTGCCGATATATTTCGTGTGCGCCCCGACATTGCCGTAGAATATATCTCCGTTCTGAGTGATATTGAAAAACTTCCATTGCATTGCGTTGTTCTTTTCGTGCCCGTAATCAAAGCCCTCGTTTTTAAGGGTCTCAATCACCGCTTTTTCGTTATGCTCAGCGCAATGTTTATAAAGGCTTGACGTATCAAGTCCGTATTCTCCGGCTGCGGCAGCAAGACACATACAATCATCGCACTCGGCACGCAGCGATTGATACTTTCTCATACGATTTGTTGGAACATACAGCGGAACAGTCAGCACGATACCGGCTGCGGGGTACTTCGCCGTCTTTTTCATCACCTGCCCAAAATCAGCGCAAAGCGATTTGCTGACAATAAGATTGAAAAGTATTTCCAACCCCTTGTCCGCAAAATAGTCAGCAGCTTCGAACAACTTTGAAAAAGCGTCATTTCTTTGAACGATTTCGTTATGCGCCCGTTCTGCACCGTGCACAGCGAGCATAAAGCCCTTTGAGTCAACGGTTTTCAGCGTTTCAAGTATTTCTTGTCTGTCTTTGTTGGCTAAAAGCGCTATTCCCGTAGTAGGCACGGTTCCGCCCTCATAGGAATAATACTTCGGTATGCTGTCTGCGGTTATTTTCAACAGTTCAGCAATTCTGCTGTGGCAGAATATCTCATTGCCAATAGTTACGGATATATCCCCTTCTACTCTGTCAAGAACCGGCTTCAGCTTTTCGAGAAACGCCTCGTAATCCGACAGTTTGATCTGAGGTGCAGCTCCGCCGTCAACGTAACAATGGGAGCAATTTGTTGAGCAGCCGCAAATAGTGATTTCAAATGTGTATTTCATGTTTGTTTTGCTCCTTTTCTTATAAAATCAATCAAAAAGCAAAACAAGCAAGCGACCTGTATTCGCTCTATGCAATCGTCGCCATACCTATTTTGCATAGAGCATTGACAAGCATGTGCGACACCATTAATAGAAGTTTAAACATCTATAATGCCTCCCTATCTTGAGTGGTAGTATTATTTTATCATAGATTTCTGGTGCAGACAATCATGGTTTATCTACTTGATTTTAACACCCTTATAAATATAGTAAGGCTTTGAGAAAATGTATTGTCCGGTTTTATAGGCTCCTTCCAGATTACGCAGAAATTCTTCATATTCCGCATCGGTCAATGCACCGGTGTTTTCTTCGGCAAGCCAGCCTATATCCTTGCTGAAATCATATCCCATGCTGCCCTCTTTATATTCCGTTTCAACAACGCTATACATAGCAACGCTGCTTTCAAAATAACCGCTGCTATTGAAAACGGAATATGTTCTCCTGCCCATCCAACTGTCAAGGTCGTCCATCCACCACTGTTTTGTCTCCGCATAAGCATGTATAGCTTTAGTTATCAGTTCTTTATTCTCGCCATTGAAAACTGCACTGTCCCAATCTGCATTTACGCAAATCACGGTTCCACCCGGCTTTAGTATTCTGTTTATTTCATTGACAAAAGCTGCTTTATCAGAAAGGCACTCAAGCATATCCTTAGCAAGAACTAAGTCAAATTCATTATCTAAAAAATCGAGCTTTTCCGCACAATTCATAACCCGAAGCTCCACAGGCTGCTTATACTCAACCGTGCCAAAATGCCTGTCCGTAATGTCAACGCCTACCG
>CAYYLZ010000071.1:0-9165 GCA_964472725.1 uncultured Oscillospiraceae bacterium | reverse complement strand
TTCGAGAACTTCCCCGACGACGGCTATATGCGTGTTATCAACACCAATCTCAACTCCGTCTATTTCCTGGGCCATGAGGTTTCTAAGATAATGATAAAGCAGGGCCAAGGCAAGATAATCAACATCGGCTCCGCCCTTTCCTACACCGCCGACGAGCGCTGCCCCTCTTACATCGCCGCAAAGCACGGCATCATCGGCCTGACCCGTTCCTTTGCAAACGAACTGGGCAAGTATAACATTCAGACCAACGTTGTTTGCCCCGGTTTCATCGAGACCGGCTGCACCGCAGGCGTTGTTTCCGACGATGATTTCACCGCCCGCATCACCCGCCGCATAACTGCCGGCCGCTGGGGCAACCTGGCCGACATCATGGGCACCATCGTGTTCCTTGCCTCCCGTGCCTCCGATTACGTCAACGGCGCGGATATCAAGGTGGACGGCGGCTTCTCCACCAAGCTTGTTTAATTGATAATTGAGAATTGATAATTGAAAATTATGGGTGCGCAGGTGTTCGTTACATCTGCGCACTGTTTTTGTACGGGCGGTAATTTGTGCACTCCGCCCTACAGCGTATGGCGAGGAAACGGCGCAACACACTGTTTCGCATAAAAAACCGCACCGTCGCACCCCTGTGCACACAAAAACCGAACAAATTCATAAAATGTTCAAAAACGGCGGTATTAAAGGTTTTTTTGTGCAAAGGGTATATATAAAACTAATACCCTTTGCGTAGTTTTTTTGCTAAATCCTATTGACAATCGGTTGATTTTAATTATACTTATTATGTACCGTCTTTATAGACGGTTTTTATTTAGTAAATTAAATTAAGCGTTTTATTGTACTGCGCTTAATGGAGGTGTTATTTTGATCAAACGTGTATTTGGTGCAATACGCGAGTTCAAGGTGTACGTCATTCTGGCGCCTATCCTTGTCGGTCTTGAGGTTTTCCTCGAGGTATTGTCGCCCTATCTTATGGCACAGCTTCTGGATAAGGGCCTCAATGTTCCCGGCGGCGATATGGGTCAGATTTTGAAGTACGGCTTGCTCATAGCTGCATGTGCCCTGGTTTCTCTGCTTTTCGGCGCGGGCTGCGGTGTTGCCACGTCCCGTGCGTCTGCGGGTTTTGCAAGAAACCTCAGACATGACATGTACCACAAGGTACAGGAATACTCCTTTGCCAGCATCGATAAGTTCAGCACTGCGAGTATCGTAACCCGACTGACTTCCGATGTCAGCCGCGTTCAGCAGGCTTTGATGACCGTCGTCCGCGTTCTCGTAAGATGCCCGCTGATGATGATCTTCGCTCTCATTTTCTGCCTGCGCATCAACGGCAAGATAACTCTTATCTTCCTGTGCGCCGTACCCGTCCTTGCGGCCGGCCTGTTTACCCTCATGCATTTTGCTCACCCCATCTTCGAGCGTGTGTTCAAAAAGTATGACCGACTCAACGAGGTTGTTGAAGAGGACCTGCGCGGTATCCGCGTGGTAAAATCCTTCGTCCGCGAGGACTTTGAGCGCAAAAAGTTCAGAACGGCTTCCGACGATATTTTCAACGAGTTCGTTACCGCCGAGCGTATCCTCTCCTTCAACCGCCCCCTGATGATGGTTTGTATGTATACCTGCCAGCTGCTCGTCTACTGGCTGGGTGCTCAGATTATCGTCAACAGCGGCGGCACCGAGATGACCGTCGGTACCCTCACCAGCTTCATGAGCTATGCAACCCAGCTTCTCATGAGCCTTATGATGCTCTCTCAGGTCTTTGTCATGATCACCATGTCCAAGGCCAGCATCCTTCGTGTCGACGAGATCCTCACCGAAAAGAGCGACATTCAGAACCCTGCAAACCCCGTTATGGAAGTCAAGGACGGCAGCGTAAAGTTCAAGAACGTCAGCTTCGGCTATGGTCGTTCCGGCGACAGCCGCCTCTGTCTTGCCGATATCAATATTGATATCAAGTCCGGCGAGACGGTCGGTATAATCGGCGGCACCGGCTCCTCCAAGTCCACCCTCGTCCAGCTTATTCCCCGTCTTTACGACGTAACCGGCGGCAGCATCGAGGTCGGCGGCGTAGACGTCCGCGACTACGATATGAATGCCCTGCGCAACTCCGTTTCCGTGGTGCTGCAGAAGAATGTTCTCTTCTCCGGTACTCTCAAGGAAAACCTGCGCTGGGGTAAAGAGGACGCCACCGACGAGGAAATGATCCACGCCTGCCAGCTTGCTCAGGCTCACGGCTTTATCAGCGAGATGCCCGATGGCTACGATACATATATCGAGCAGGGCGGCTCCAACGTATCCGGCGGTCAGAAGCAGCGTATCTGTATCGCCCGCGCGCTGCTCAAAAAGCCCAAGATACTCATTCTCGACGACTCCACCAGCGCCGTTGATACCGCCACCGATGCGTCTATCCGCCGCGCATTCCGCGAGGAGATCCCCGATACCACCAAGTTCATTATTGCTCAGCGTATCGCCTCCGTTCAGGACGCGGATAAGATCATCGTTATGGAAAACGGCCGCATAGACGGTGTCGGCACTCACGAAGAGCTGCTTGAAAACAACGAGATATACCGCGAGGTTTATATGTCTCAGCAGAAGGGAGGCGGAGATTTCGATGGCGAACAAGGATAATATGAAGAAAAACGTCCCCAATATGCCTCCCAAGGACGAGAAGGACGTTCCCAACCAGTTCAGGGATCTCGGCATTGAAATGCCTCAGGGCAACAGCGCAGCAAGTAAGCGTATGCGCGTAAATCCCACTCTCCGCGGCGGCCCCGGCGGCCCCGGTCCCGGTCCCGGAGGACGCGGCAGCGGTCCCAAGATGAAGATGACCGGCGATGTCCAGGCTCTTATCAAGCGCCTTGTATGGGGTTATATCATCAAGCCCTATTTCTTCCGCATTCTCCTCGTAATTCTCTGCATCATTGCCAGCGCGATAGTATCCGCTGCCTCCGGTATCTTCCTCGGCAAACTTATCGACGGCTACATTCTGCCTCTGGCAACCACTCTCAACCCCGATTTCACAGGTCTGTTCCATGCTATACTTGTTATGGCGGGCGTGTTCCTGCTGGGTATCGTAACGGAATGGGCGCGCCAGTGGATCATGATAACTCTCAGCCAGGGTGTTCTCAGAGATATTAGAGCCAGCATGTTTGACCATATGCAGACCCTGCCCATCAAGTATTTTGATACTCACACCTATGGCAAGGTAATGAGCCACTTCACCAACGATACTGATACTCTCCAGCAGCTTATCAGTATGACCCTGCCCCAGACCTTCTCCTCTCTCATTACCATCGTTGTTGTCTTTGTTTCCATGGTCAGCCAGAGCTTTTGGCTCACCCTCGTTGTTCTTGCCTTCGTTGCCTTCATGCTCCTTGTCACCGGCAAGATCGGCGGAGTTTCCTCTAAATTCTTCGTTAAGCAGCAGTATTCTCTCGCTGTTGTAAACGGCTACATTGAGGAAATGGTCAGCGGCCAAAAGGTCGTTAAGGTATTCTGCCATGAAGAGACCGCAAAGAAGGAATTTGACGAGTGCAACGATGAGCTGTGGGAGAATGCCACCACCGCAAACACTCTCTCCAGCGTACTTATGCCCATTCTCGGCAACCTTGGCAGTTTCCAGTATGCGATAGTTGCCATCGCCGGCGGCGCTCTCGCCGTAGCAGGCGCGGGTATCTCCCTCGGTAATATCGCCTCCTTCCTCCAGCTCTCCCGTAACTTCACCATGCCCGTAACCCAGATCTCCGAGCAGGTCAACTCCATCATTATGGCTATGGCGGGTGCAGGCCGTGTATTCCAGCTCCTTGACGCCGAACCCGAAACCGACGATGGCGAGGTCACTCTGGTCAACGCTATCGAGAACGCCGACGGTACTCTCTCTGAGACCGACAAGCGCACCAACACCTGGGCGTGGAAGTGCCCCGTTGCCGGCGGCTACGAGTACATTAAGCTGCAGGGTCATGTAGTGCTCAAGGACGTAGACTTCGGTTATACCGATGAAAGACGCGTTCTGCATAATATCAACCTTTACGCCGAGCCCGGTCAGAAGGTTGCCTTTGTTGGCGCTACCGGCGCCGGTAAGACCACCATCACCAACCTTATCAACCGCTTCTACGATGTTCAGGAGGGTACCATAACCTACGACGGTATTCCCGTCAAGAATATCCGCAAGGCAGACCTGCGCCGCTCCCTCGGCATGGTTCTGCAGGACGTTAACCTCTTCACCGGCACCGTCCGCGAGAATATCCGCTACGGTAAGCTGGACGCTACCGACGAGGAGATCGTCGCAGCCGCAAAGCTGGCTAACGCCCACGGCTTCATCTCCATGCTGCCCAACGGCTATGACACCGTCCTTTCCGGCGACGGCTCCGGCCTGTCCCAGGGTCAGCGCCAGCTGCTGGCTATCGCCCGCTGCGCCGTTGCCGATCCCCCGGTAATGATCCTCGACGAGGCTACCAGCTCCATCGATACCCGTACCGAGGCGTTGGTTCAGAAGGGTATGGATCAGCTCATGCAGGGCAGAACCACCTTCGTTATCGCCCACAGACTTTCCACCGTTCAGAACTCCGATGTTATCATGGTTCTGGAAAACGGCAGAATTATCGAGCGCGGCGACCACGACGACCTTATTGAGCAGAAGGGTAAGTATTACCAGCTCTACACCGGCAACTTCGAAGAAGTCGAATAAGAACAATAAGGAACGCCCCGACCCTTTCGGTCGGGGCGTTTTGCATTTGTGACAAAATACTGCGTCATTCAGAGGGCGAAGCCCGAAGAATCCCCTTTTTAACCGGGGGATTCCTCGCAGGCTCGGAATGACGCATAATAATTAAATTTGCAGGGAAGGGGCGTGTCCCTGCCGAAGAAGACAAAAACGCAGAACCGGTTTTGTCCCTTTTACCCTAATTGTGGCTGACGAAATCTTCGGCAAATTCACCAAGCGTTGAAAAGGACAGGAAAATATGATAGAGTGAGCAGAAAGATAAGAATTCATTAGATTCAATATACAAAAATACTCAAATGCAAAATGATTGGAGATAGACATGAACGAGACATTTGCAATTCCAGCAGTAGGAGCGATTATTGTTAAAAAGACTGAAAATGAAGAATTCATCTTAGTGCAAAACAGGAAAAAGAATAATGGGGATGGAATGGATGGTCTATTAGAAATTCCTGCTGGTAAAATTAGAGAATATGAGAATATTTTTGAAGCATTGCGAAGAGAGGTATGGGAAGAAACCGGATTACATCTTACAAAAATACAAGGCGAGGCAGATAGTAAATTTTTAGATGTCAATGTAAATAAAACAATAATGTTTTCGCCTTATTGTGTGACACAGAATTTGTCAGGCGCATATTCAATCATTTTAAGTACATTCATTTGTGAAGCAGAAGGTGAATTGCTTGAGCGAACAAATGAAACAGAAAATATTCGTTGGATGAAGAAAGATGAATTGAAAAAGATTGTTGATAATTCACCAGAAAGCATTTTCTTAATGCATGTTAACGCATTAAGAAAATATTTGGGATAAATAATTTTTTCAGAAACAAATTAATGTTTGTCGGGCTATTACCATCCATGAATACCTCCCTCCGTCATCTCGACGAAGGGAGGTTATTTATACCCCAAAACCACAAAAAGGGTAAAAGGGAACCGGTTTTTCGGTTCTGCGTTTTTGATTACATTATTCCTATCAGCCCTCGGAGACCATGCGGGCAAGAACGAGGAATACGGCGCGGCACCAGGTGCCCCAGAAGGGAGAACCGTCGCCGCTGACGGGGTCGATGAAGTGGGAGAAGCCGCCGTTCATCAGACGACCGAGGTAGCGGTCGATGATCATCTTGGCCTCGGCCTTCTTGCCTGCTTCCCACATACCGCTGAGAATGAACAACTGTCCGGGAGGATTGATGGGGCCGCAGCCCATCTTTACGCCGGTGAACTCGAAGATGTCGCTGTCCATAACTTCGCTGGCCAGACCGTAGGGGCTGAGCAGCTTGCCTTCAACCATAAGGTCGGCGGTCATCTTATCGATAATGTGCTGGGGCAGACGGCTGCCGAGCACCAGAGGAACGTAGTGAATGATGGAGCCTGCAAATACATGCTCATGGGTAAAGGGCTTGAGAGCCACGAAGTGCTCGCCGTCCCACATCTTGTCGATCATGCGGTTAAGCAGAGCGCGGGACTTTTCGTACCAGCCGTCGATCTCCTCCTGAGGCTTGCCAAGGAGCTTTGCAAGGTCGCCCTGAGCCTCGAAGTTGAGAACTTCCTGAGCGCAGAGGTCGGGAGTTGCCAGAGTCAACTGATCCCAATAGGTAGTGACCTCGTCGAAGCCGTCCTCGTTGCCGCCCTCAAAGCCGGGCAGACCGTCGCCGTCGTCGTCGCGGTATTCCATGATCCAGTCGGCCCACTTGCCTGCGCCCTGATAGAGGAATTCAAGATCCTCGCGGGGCCATTCCTTGCTCAAATCGTGGTGAGCGAGAACGTTCTTCAGTGCCCAGCCGTATACGGGGGGCTTGTAGCTGCCGGTGGAGATATATGCCTCGTCGTAGCCGTCGGCCAGCTGACCGTCCTCGCCCTGACGATACAGGGGAGCCAGCAGCAGGTCGCGGGAAAGCTCGGTGTACTCCTGCAGGGCAACGCCGTTCTGTACCAGCTGCCACTGGGAGTCCATCTCGCCGGGGAACATGAGCATCATCCACTTGGGGGTGAGCTGAGTGGGAGCCACAAGGTGAGTCCACAGGAAGTAAGCGGTGTCAACACGCTTGGACTCGTAAGGCTCGATGAAGTGGGGGATCTTTTCCAGGAAGGCTTCCCAGTCTGACTGCATGCTGGCCTTGGCCTCGGCGTAGGTGGGATAGCTGTCGCGAACCTTGACCGCGTAGAGGAACTCCTCGCAGACCATGGTGAAGGTGCCGTCGGGGGCGGGATAGGTTCTGCCCATCAGTCGGCCGCAGTTGAGCTCGTACCAATCCCAGGTGTCGTCGAAGCGGAACTCGGAGCCTTCAAGTCCCTTGAAGCAGAGGGGAGCTGCGCTGCGCAGAGCGGATTCCCATGCGCCGTCCTTGCGGGGCTTGACCAGCTCGTAGGCCTCGGTGGTGCGGGTCCACAGCAGACCCATGCCCTTGTCGCCCTCGGCCATGAGCTTGGTAGAGTCTGCCCAGGTGAAGCGAATGTCACCCCAAAGGGTGTGGAGCGTCAGCTCGGAAGCGGTGACCTGAGCGGCGAAGGGAACGCGCTTGCCCTCGTAGGTGGGGAAAAGCTGGAACAGCTTGGTGCCGTCGGGAATACGGTTGTGGGTACGCATGCCGCGGCTGGTGGTAAGGTGCAGGGTGCCCTGACCGTACTTCATGCTGCTTACGGAAAGACCCATCCAGGAGCCTGCGCGGGAGAACATGCTCATGGGTAGGTTATAGAACTGGGGAGCGTTGCGGAAGAAGGGATCGCAGGAAACGGCGGTGAAGCGCTGACGGGGGTGCTTGTTGTTCTCGATCTCGTCCACCATTGCAACGGCGTAGTCGGCGTAGGAAATGTAGCTCAGGCCGATCTTGTTGGTGATCTGAACGTCGCCGCCCAGCTCATACTTGCCGGTACGCATACCGCTTGCGTCAAAGTTGGCTGCGGGGCTGAAGAAGGTCCAGTTGATATCGCTCTCGCGGAGGATATCCAGTGCCTTTTTCTGGTTTTCGGGAATGGAGCTGAACTGTCTGGGGAAGGACTCCAGCAGAATGTGCTCCTTGGTTGCGTCGGTGTAAAGGCTGGAAGCGCCGCCTACCATCAGCAGGCGAACCTGAGGAATAGCCTTGAATATCTCAATAAGGTGGTTTGCCGCGTCGATGTGACGGGCGGCTTCCTCGGGCGCTCTGCCGGTGCCAAAGGCGCTGACCACGGCGTCAAAATCCTTAAGATCGTCGGCGGTGAGGTCGAAAAGATCCTTGACCATGAGCTGGGCGCCGGCGGGGACTACGCTCTCTGCTCTGCGGACGATAGCTGTGACCTGATGGCCTCTGCCGAGAGCCTCGGCGGTTATGAGGGAACCGGCCTTGCCTGCTGCTCCGATAACTGCTATTTTCATAAACTGCCTCCTTGTGTTTTACGATTTATAGAAATAGTATATCAAAGACGAAACGCCTTTGCAATAACCTGCTGACCGCGACCTAATATAGAGCAGCATGCCAAAGTGTACAAAAAAGAGGACGAAAAATCTAACAATTAGCCGATGCAGTTTCCTTGAAGAAAAAATGCTTTTGTGATATACTCAAAAAAGACCTAAAAGAACAAACTTGACTTTGTGCAAAAAGTAAAATTAAGCACATTGAAAGGAGAAACTATAATGGCAGCAACACGCACTATGAAGGAAAACTTCCTCGGTATGATCAAGGGTGAGGCTCCTGATTTCCTTCTTCAGTACAGCTACGGCGGCAACCCCTATTCCAAGCGTCCCGTCGCCAACATCGGCATGGGCCCCTCCGTCCTCCGCAATCTGAAAGGCACCGGTCGCGACCTTTGGGGCGTTCCTTACGTTTCCAACCGCGAGGCAGGCTTTGCTTCTCTGCCCGAGCCCGGCAACTTCATTCTTGACGATATCACCAAGTGGCGCGACGTTATCAAGGCTCCCGATATCTCCGATATCGACTGGGAAAAGGTCGCAAAGATGGATCTTGACAATCTTGCAAAGAACGGCATGGATCCCAGCCAGAGCGCCACCTTCTATAACCTCCACACCGGCTATTTCCAGCAGCTCATGGCCTTCATGGGCTTCGTTGAGGGCCTTTGCGCCATTCAGGAAGAGCCCGAGGAGGTCTATGCCCTCTTCGATTACCTCTGCTCCTTCTATGAAGAGGTAGCAAAGAAGTCCTTCAAGTACTATGGTGTCGATATGTATCAGCTTACCGACGACGTTGCCGCATGGGGCGCTCCCTTCGTATCTCCCACCCAGTACCGCGAGCTTATCAAGCCCTTCCAGATCCGAGAGACCCAGATCGGCCGCGACGCAGGTCTGCCCATCGCTATGCATTGCTGCGGTAAGTGCGATATGCTGGTTGACGATTGGGTGGAGTTCGGCGTTCAGTACTGGGATCCCCCCCAGAGCTGCAATGACCTTGTCGCCGTTCAGAAGAAGCACGGCAACAACCTTATCCTCTGCGGCGGCTTCGACGTTCTCGGCG
>CAYYLZ010000070.1:0-9428 GCA_964472725.1 uncultured Oscillospiraceae bacterium | reverse complement strand
CCCGACTATCCCCTGCAGAAGAAGCGCCACAGCGTGGAGTTCCTGCGTACCATTCAGCACCTGCGTCCCCGTACCAACCTCTTCTCCGCCGCTTTCCGCGTGAGAAGTGTTGCAGCCTACGCTGTCCATGAATTCTTCCAGCAGCGCGGCTTCGTTTACATCAACACTCCCATCATCACCGGCTCCGACGCTGAGGGCGCCGGCGAGATGTTCCGCGTAACCACTCTTGACCTTGATAACCTGCCCCTCACCGAGGACGGCAAGGTGGACTTCTCCAAGGACTTCTTCGGCAAGAGCGCAAACCTGACCGTTTCCGGCCAACTCAACGCCGAGAACTTCGCCATGGCCTTCGGCAACGTATATACCTTCGGCCCCACCTTCCGCGCCGAGAACTCCAACACCCAGCGCCATGCGGCTGAGTTCTGGATGATCGAGCCCGAGATGGCTTTTGCTGACCTTGAGGACGACCTGGAGTGCATGGAGGCGATGGTGAAGTACATTATCAACACAGTTCTTGAAAAGTGCCCTCAGGAGATCGAGTTCTTCAACAGCTTTGTTGACAAGGGTCTTAAGGAGCGCCTGCTTCACGTTGCTAACAGCGACTTCGGCCGCGTTACCTATACCGAGGCCGTTGAAATGCTCAAGAAGAGCGGTCACGCATTTGATTTCCCCGTAGAGTGGGGCATCGACCTGCAGACCGAGCATGAGCGTTATCTCACCGAGGAGATTTTCAAGAAGCCCGTATTCGTCACCGATTATCCCAAGGATATCAAGGCCTTCTATATGCGCCTGAACGACGACGGCAAGACCGTTGCCGCCGCAGACTGCCTTGTTCCCGGTATCGGTGAAATTATTGGCGGCAGCCAGCGTGAGGAGCGCCTTGATATGCTCACCGAGCGCATGGCTCAGCTGGGACTCAAGGAAGAGGACTACTGGTGGTATCTTGACCTGCGCCGCTTCGGCAGCTGCCGTCACGCCGGTTTCGGCCTTGGCTTCGAGCGTATGGTGATGTACCTGACAGGCGTAAGCAACATTCGTGACGTGGAGCTCCATCCCCGTACCGTTGGCAACGCTGATTTCTAAAAAATTTCGGGGCTCCGGGAGAATCTCCGGAGCCCTCTTTTTCAGGTGATGTGTATGAAGAAAACTACTGACATTACTGCTTTGGGCGAGTTGCTCATCGATTTTACGCAGGCCGGTGTTTCCGACAGCGGTCAGCTGCTTTTTGAACGCAACCCCGGCGGCGCTCCCGCCAATGTGCTGGCGGCGGCAAGCCGTCTTGGCCTGTCTGCGGCCTTTATAGGCAAGGTCGGCAGGGATATGCACGGCGAGTTCCTGCGGGATACTCTCGTAGGAGCGGGTATAAATACCGACGGCCTTGTGATGAGCGATGAAGCATTTACGACGCTGGCCTTCGTTGCCCTTGGTGAGAACGGCGAGCGCAGCTTTTCCTTTGCCCGCAAGCCCGGCGCGGATACTATGCTGAGCGGGGAAGAGGTAAATCATCAGCTGATACAGCGCAGTCGCGTGTTCCACGTAGGCTCTCTGTCTCTCTGCGCCGAACCGGCTCGCAGCGCCACCTTTGCCGCCCTTGAAACGGCGAAGCAGGCAGACTGCATAATTTCCTACGACCCCAATTACCGTGCCGCTTTGTGGCCTGACGAGGAAACCGCCAAGGAGAATATGCGCAGTCTGCTGCCCTATGCCAATATCGTGAAAATTTCCGACGAGGAAGCCCGGCTGCTTACGGATTTCGCCCAGCCGGAGGCCGCCGCTGCCGCTATTCTCGAACAGGGCGCAGAGCTTGTGAGCGTTACCCTTGGCTCGGGCGGCGCTTACATAGCATTGAAGAACGGACGCTGCCGCGTGGCGGGCTATAAGGTTGCTGCCGTGGATACCACCGGCGCCGGCGACGCATTCTGGGGCGCGCTCATATTCGCCCTTATCCGCAGCGGCAGAAAGCCTCATGAGCTTACTGCCGACGACGCGGTGCGTTTCGCCAAATTTGCCAACGCTGCCGCGGCTCTCTGCGTGTCCAAGCGCGGAGCTATACCCGCCATGCCCGCACTGGCGGAAGTGGAAAAATTTATGAAGGAGTGCTGAGAGAGAAAAATGGAACAGACACAGAAAAAAGGCACCTTTTCTATGATAAAGCGTTTCCTGCCCTATCTGCTGCGGTACAAAAAAATGATGGTATTCGACCTTTTCTGTGCTGCGCTGACTACCCTTTGCGACATCGTGCTGCCCAAGATAATGAGTCAGCTCACCAATGCCGCCACCGACCCCACAGTTATACTGACCGTTGAAACCGTGCTGAAGCTGGCGCTTATCTACTTCGTGCTGCGCGTGATAGACGGCCTCGCCAGCTACTATATGTCCAGCCGCGGCCACATCATGGGCGTTTATATCGAAACGGATATGCGCCGCGACGCATTTGCCCATCTCCAGCGGCTGAGCTTTACTTACTACTCCAACAACAAGGTCGGACAGATAATGGGACGCGTCACCAACGACCTTTTTGACGTTACCGAGTTTGCACATCATTGCCCCGAGGAGTTTTTCATCGCGGGCATCAAGGCTGTTGCCTCCTTTGTGATACTCTGCAACGCCAACGTGCTGCTTACCCTTATCATCTTCGCCTGCCTGCCCATTATGCTGGTGGTCTCTACATACCTGAACCTTAAGCTGCGTGCCCGTTTCCGCGAGCAGCGCCATCAGATTGGCGAGCTGAATGCCGCCATCGAGGACAGCCTGCTGGGCCAGCGTGTTGTCAAGGCATTCGCCGCCGAGGAGCAGGAAAAGGAGAAGTTCGAAAAGGGCAATCAGACCTTCAAGACCATCAAGACCAAGGGCTACTACGCCATGGGCGCTTTCAATACCAGTACCCGCCTTTTTGACGGCCTCATGTATATCGTCGTCATCGTGGCCGGCGGCTTGTTCCTTGTAAACGACAAGATAAGCGCCGGTGACCTTGTAGCCTATATCCTCTATGTAACCACCCTCATCGCCACCATTCGCCGTATCGTTGAATTTGCCGAACAGTTCCAGCGCGGTGTTACCGCAATCGAGCGCTTTGCGGAGATAATGGATACTCCTGTGGATATCGTGGACATGCCCAACGCCAAAGAATTGCTGGTGAAAGAGGGCGGCATTGAGTTCAAGCATGTAAGCTTCGAGTACCCCGACGACCACAATAAGGTTCTGCGTGACGTAAATCTCACCATCAAGCCCGGCGAAAATCTGGCGCTCGTCGGCCCCTCCGGCGGCGGCAAGACCACCCTGTGCAATCTTATCCCCCGCTTCTACGATCTCACCGAGGGCCGCATACTCATCGACGGTCAGGATATCAGCACCGTCACCCTTGAAAGCCTGCGCAAGTCCATCGGTGTAGTGCAGCAGGACGTATACCTTTTCAGCGGCACCGTTGCGGAAAATATCGCCTACGGTAAGCCCAACGCCACCGAGGAAGAGATTATGGAGGCCGCCCGGCTTGCGGGCTGCGACGGCTTCGTCCGTGCCCTTAAGGACGGTTATAATACCTATGTGGGCGAGCGGGGCGTAAAGCTTTCCGGAGGACAGAAGCAGCGTATAAGCATTGCCCGCCTGTTCCTTAAAAACCCGCCCATTCTGCTCCTTGACGAAGCAACCAGCGCCCTTGATAACGAGAGCGAAATACTGGTAGGTCAGAGCCTTGATAAGCTTGCCAAGGGACGTACCACCCTCACCATAGCCCACCGCCTTACCACCATAAAGAATGCCGACCGCATACTTGTTCTTGGCAAGGAAGGCATAGAGGAAGAGGGCAACCATGAACAGCTCCTTGAGAAGAAGGGTATCTACTTCCGCCTTTGGAACGGCATGGTCAGCGGAGAAACTTTGTAATTAACAACTAGAAACCGGGATACGGACTGTATCCCGGTTTTGCATTTATACGGCGGCTGAGGCACGCCTCAGCCCTGCGTTGGGTGTGTGGCATTGCGCCTGTATCGTAGGGCAGGAGCGTGCCCCCTGCCGCAAATATACGCAAATTCGATTACCGAAAATATTGAAATGCTTCCGAATGCGTGGTAATATGTGCTTGTCGAATTCGATTATCAAATTTGACGAGGTGATAATATGTTTGCGGAAGAAAGACAGCGGGAAATTGCTGAAATTATAGAAACCAACGGAAAAATAGCGGTTGCAGAAATTACGGAGAAGTACGGTATCTCGGACGAGTCAGCGCGCAGGGATCTGCGGCAGCTGGAGCGGAGAGGGCTTTGCAAGCGCACTCACGGGGGCGCGATAGTCCTGCGGCAGGTAAGCGTGCGTCCGCCGGTTGACCGAAAGTTTGAGGAAATGCCTGTTTTTGAGAACTACAGGCAGATAGCCAAAGCCGCGGCTGCGATGATAAAGGAAAACGACATTCTCTATCTGACCGGCGGTTCTTTTGGATACATCGCGACCAACCTTTTGCCCCGGAATATCAATTACACAGTGGTGGTCAACTCTGTTGATGTGGCCAAGGAATTGCGGGACTTTGAAAACATCGACGTTTACGTTGCAGGCGGAAAAATGCGGCGCAGCGGTTCGCTGGTAGACAGCCTTGCAAATGAGTTTGTCAGCCGTATGCATTTTGACATGTGTTTCATTACCGGGGCGGGATTTACCGCAGATTTCGGGCTGTCCAACGGCACGGACGAAACAGCAGCCTTTCAGCGCACGGTTATCCGCAACAGCCGTAAAAAAATTTTGCTGATGCCGGGAACAAAAATCGGAACTGATGCATTCATCAAGGTGTGTGCGGCGGAGGAATTCGACACCGTGATCACCGATTGGGAGTGCGCCGAAGAGTACCTTTTCGCGCTTGAGGAAAAAGGTGTTAAGGTACTGGTGACGGAGGAAGAAAAGTGACCCGGGAGCAAAGGCTGCGTAATCTTATCCTCGATAAATATGACAGCCTGCGGCAGTTTGCCATAGAAGCTGATGTTCCGTACAGTACGCTTATGACTTTGCTTTCGCGCGGTATTGCGGGTGCGTCGTTTGACACTGTTATTCAAATCTGCAAAAAGCTGGGAGTAGACCCGTGTGATGTATAAATCAAGACATATATTTGCAACAAAACTGAATTTTTGCAAAGGCTTCTCCCTTGAGGAGAAGCTGGCGGCGAAGCCGACTGATGAGGGGATTCGCGTAAGCGAATAAAAATATTGTTTATTGCAGTGCAGTATATTGCTGCCATCGGCAGACCCTCATCTGCCCCTGCGGGGCACCTTATCCTCAAGGGAGAAGGCAAAACCTGTTTCGACATAGCAAAAGCGCCTGTTCAACCGAACAGGCGCTTTTTGCATATAATAGAAACTTATCTTGCGTCGATGTTGACGAATTCGTATTCGCGGCTGCCGAGGCCGAGTTCTGCTGCGGCTTCAACAACGTGGATACCGTGGCGGCCTTCCATGCGCTCGATTATCTCGGCGCGGCCCTCGTCATCGGAATTGTAGACAGCGTCTACGCAGGCCTGGTCAACGGCAACGGGGTCGAGGGAGGCGAAGATGCCGATGTCTGCCATGACGGGATCCTTGGGATTTGCGGAGCAGTCGCAGTCGGGGGAAATCTTGTTGGCTACATTGATGTAGACCATGTTCTCAGCACCGTAGTGGTCGATGATGGACTTGCAGGCATCTGCCATGGATTCGAGGAAATGATCCTGAACGGTCTGGAAAATGGTGTCGAAGGCATCGCCTGCGCCGGCGTTGTGGATAAGGAGCTTGCCGCGGGAGGAAGCCAGACCAATGGACATGTTCTTCAGCGCACCGCCGAAGCCACCGAATACATGACCCTTGAAGTGGGAGAGCACGAGCATGGAATCATAATTGTCGATGTGGGTGCCGACAACGTTTTCCTTCAGGTGGAAGCCGTCCTTTACGGGGATGGCCTTCTCGCCCTCTTCGTCCATGATGTCGCAGGGGGCGATGTCGTAGAAACCATGGTCGCGGATGGTCTGCCAGTGGACTTCGCTCATGTTGCGGCCGCCGGGATAAGCGGTGTTGCATTCGCAGATGGTGCCCTCGATTTTGTTAACGAGGCCGCCTATGAGCGCGGGCTGCAGGAAGTTGTGACCGCCGGGCTCGCCGGTGGATATCTTCACTGCGGTCTTGCCCTTAAGTTCAATGCCGAGAGCTTCGTAAATGCGAATAAGACCCTCGGGGGAAATGTCGCGGGTAAAAAGTACTTTTGCCATTATTATTACCTCCTGTTAAGAGTGGGTTTACAATGCTGAATGCCTAATCAATTCCAACCCTTGGTCTTGCCGCTCTTCTTGCGGGCGGTCATGATGACGACCAACAGCACGCAGAGAACGAGGGTCACGCCGGAGAGGAAGAGGTAGCGGGAGCTTACAGCCTCGCCGAAGAGAGCGGTGGTGAGGGGAGTGAAGATGACGGGAGAGAGGAAGCCGCCAAGGCTGGGAGCTATGCTGGAAGAAATGGCGTTGGCGAAGGTGGAGCTGTGCTCGTCAACGTAGAGGGAGATGGAGAACATGCACTGGGGCATGCACATACTCATGGCGCTGCCGGTGAGGAAAGCGCCGATGAATATCATTACCAGAGAGCTTGCGGTGCCCAGCACGGTGAAACCGATGCAGAGGGTAAGAAAAGCCATGGGGATCATGTAGTCGCGGAGCTTGGAGGAAAGCTTGCTGAAGAGCATACCGCTGCATGCGCCGCCCAACATCTGCACTGCGCTTATGTAGCCGGTGGTGCTGGAGGTGCCTATTTTCAGCTGGTCAATAACGTAGACGGACAGGTTGGGGCCGCTTACGTTGGAGCACATCATGAAGAAGAAAATGCAGAAGCCGTAGAAAGCTACGTTCCAGTTGAACTTGCTCTTGTCCTCGGCGGGCACGCCGGAGGAAGCTTCGACAGCGGCAGCCTCCTGAATGCGGGCCTTGGTGGGCAGATAGATGATGCAGAGAATGATTATGGGCACGCCGAAGTAGAAGGTCAGGTAACCGCCGAACCAAATCATGTCGGCAAGCAGTCCGCCGAGAATGCTCATAATGATACCGCCGATGTTGATGAAGGAGGTCTGCTGACCGGAAATGACGCGGACGGCGTCCTCGTCAAAGCTGTCCATCATAAGGCTGGCAGTGGTGGGGATAAACAGACCGATGGAGATGCCGATAAGGGCGCCCCAAAGGTAGAGAGTCCAGAACTGGTTGCTGAAAAGGACTATGCCGGTGGCGGCAACAACGATGCAGCCGAGGCCGAAGATGATAACATATTTCTTGGGAAGCTTGCCCTTGGCCTTCGCTACGATGATGGAGGCAAGAATAGCGGCGAAGGGGGAAACCAGGTTGGGTATCTGCAGAGCGGTCTGAACGGTGGCCAGCTCTCTGCCGAACTGGGACATTATCTTGGAAATAGCGGGGGAGATAGCCAGCGTGGGCATCTGAAACATGGCGATAACCAGTATCGTCAGCTTCAGCATTTTCATGTTGGTTTTGGTTTTCATGATATCGTCCTTCCGTGAGGTTTTGTAATTGTACTAAATAATTATACACCATCGAAGGACGAATGGCAATCGCTTATTTTCCGGGTCCCTTTCACCCCGATTGTGGTCGAAATAATCTTCGGCAAAATTGCCAAGCGTTGAAAAGGGCAGTAAAGTAAACTGAAAGATAAGTCTGAATTGTCAGGGGTGATTTTCTTGGCTGTGAAATGGATTTTCTTTGATGCTGGGTCAACACTTGTTGATGAAACAGAAGCATAGACCACAGAGCCAGAGAGATGATTGAAGAAACCAACATTACATTTTCCACTTTTGATAGCAAAAGAGTTGAATTGGCTGGATGCCAGCCGCATAATTCAGTAATGGTCGGCGATAGGCTTGATAATGATATCGCCCCGGCGAAATCCCTTGGTATGGAAACCGTTTGGATTAGAAAGGGATTATTAATATACCAAAATATTGAATTGGGAAGGATGTCGCTGATTGGGTGATTGACAATCTGTCGGATTTGAAAGAAATATTCGAGTAACCAAATGCCACTTTGTCGGGCTGATGACATTTATACCTCCCTCTGTCATCTCGGCTAAGGGAGGTTCATTGTGCCTTAAAACCACAAAAAGGGTAAAAAGGTGTGAAACTATTTTTCGTGCCATTCCCAATCGTTTTTAGTCGCTTCTTCTCGATTTTATTTCCTTTCAAGACATCTTTGACTGCATAATTTTCAAGTGTCCCGAAGCCGTCTGTGGCTGTTTATGAGGTCACAAGTAGAGCTCCGTTGGAATATCCCAACGGAGCTCTACTGTTTTATTTGTGTTTTGAAGTCAACTCTGATTCCAAGTCTCATTAGCTGCTTTTCTTACTAGGGCACCGCAGGTCGTGATACGCTATATTCAAAGACAAGGCATGAAGAGATTCCTGGATATTAAACAACGGTCGACTGAAAAATTGTGCTGGAATTGTTTTTCAGCGGGAGTAGTTCGGTTCATGCACCTGCTACAGTTTCGCTGTCTTCAACTGTTCGGTTTGATTCGTCAGCCTGCACCTTCGTCAGTCGGTTGTATCGATACAGCATCACGGCCAGTTGCTCGCGCCGCAGCGCATCACCGGGACAAAGCTGCCCGCTGCCGTTACCGGCCACGATTCCTGTACCGCAGGCCCAACGGAAAGCATCTTGGGCATAGCTGTGGATACTGTCAGTGTCTTTAAATCCTGTCAGGTCATGGCTGGCTGCGTCAACAGAGCTCTCCTGCATTTGCTCAAAACGCCACAGTGCGGTGACCATCTGCTGGCGGGTGGCCGCGTCCTGCGTTCCAAAGACCGTATCGCTGTATCCGACCATAATGCCCGCGTTTGCCGCCCAGATGATGGCGGTTCTGGCGGCGTGATCTTCCGGGACATCGACAAAGGTACATTCTGCCTCCGTCTCCGGCTTTCCGGCCACGGTCCAAAGCGTCTGGGCCAGCGTGCTGCGGCTGACGTTCTCACCGATGCCGAAGGAACCATCCTCATGATTGCTCAGGATGCCGTTTTTCAGACAGTAAGCCACGCCGTCGTGATACCATTGCAGGTCGGGGAAGTCGTAATCCTTGCCCGCCAGCTTCGCATAGCAGGGCATGAACGCCTCGTTCAGCGCCTGCAGCCAGTTCTGGCCATTGGCTCGTTTCACATCCAGCGTGTTGATCATGACACCTCTGGTGCGAAGCCGTTTTCCGGTATTCGGACTTATAATGCTGCTGACGGTGCTGATGACGTAATATTTTCCATCCACCTTGCCCAGGTACAGCATCTCATGGCCAGGGAAACACAGCGCCGCGCCGATGGGCAGTTCATCCAGAATCAGGCACTTTTCCTCAACCGACATATAGGTCATGTCGATTTTTTCCACGTTCATGTTCCACTGCCAGTTGCCGTTACGGCCGATATGCAGACCAAAACAGGCA
>CAYYLZ010000069.1:0-9485 GCA_964472725.1 uncultured Oscillospiraceae bacterium | reverse complement strand
CTGCCGAGCATATTCCAGCAGAGCTGTGTGGCGCTGGCACATACCATACTGCAGGGACTTGTAAACAGCTTTGATACATATGTCATGGCGGGCTACGAGGCGGCTTCAAAGCTGCATAATTTTGCCTATATGTGCTTCAACACTTTGGGTACGGCTCTTTCCAGCTTTGTTGCCCAGTGCTACGGCGCAGGCAAACGCAGACGTATACTGGAGGGTTTCAAGGTTTCCACCATGCTCTGCTTCGGCTGCACGCTATTGGTCATAGCCATCTTCCAGTTTTTCCCTGAGCAGCTTATCGGCATTTTCGTGGACGCAGGCGCGGAAGCGAAGGTAATAGAGGTGGGCGTGAACTATCTGCGTATAATCTCACCCGTTTACGCTCCCATCTGTTTCATTATCACCACCGGCGGCCTGCTGCGCGGCATGGGTCACAGCATGACTTTCTTCGTGGAAACAGTTATCGAGTTTGCCGTGCGCGTGGTTATGTGCTTCGTGCTCACCTCCGCTCTTGCCAGCTATACTGGCCTTATGTGGGCGTGGTATTTCGGTTCCTCCTGCGGCTTTGCCATGTGCCTGTTCTTGTATATCCGCACAAGAAAGCGTGAACTGCTTACGGCTGAATAAAGAATATAAAAAATCCGCACACCTGCTTTGACAGATGTGCGGATTTTTTGTTGCACTAAAAACTCTCCGCCAATTGTGAATTGCCGCAAGGAGCTTCCTTAATCTATGTACTTTCTTTCGACTCGGGGACTGAGCAGGCTGGTGAAATAAACGCCCTCATGTCCAACCGTGGCGGCAAGGCGCTGTGCGGAAAGCTCCGCGCCGCAGGAGGAGCGACCGAATACCGTCACTTCGTCGCCGATGGCGCAGTCAATGCCGGTAACGTCGATAAAGCTTTGATCCATGCAGATGCCCACGTAGCGAGCCTCGGTGCCGTTTACGAGAACGGGGCTCTTCGCCTTTACGAACTGCTCATAGAGTCCGTCACCGTAGCCGATGCATATAGTCGCGATTTGGGTGGGACGCTCGGCGGTGAATATACGGTCGTAACCAACGGTTTCCCCGGGCTGCACTGTGCGCAGATTTATAATACTGGTGCGCCAGGATACAGCTTCCTTGACCGCGCCGGGGGCGTCGGAGGGGAGAGGAAAGTCGCGGCTGTCCATATAAAGTCTGCGGCCGATGCGAACCGCGTCGAGGTATGCGTCCTTGAACCAATCGGAAGCGCCGCTGTTGCAGATATGGCGCTTGGGAATATGTATACCGGCGTCCTCCAACTGCTTGACGCCCTGCAGGTACAGGCTGAGCTGCTGATGAGCCAGCTCACTGTTGGGTATCTCTCCCTCAACGAAATGAGTGAAAGCGCCGCTTACGTGAATATTATCAAGCTCACGGAGCTTTTGCGCCAGAGCAGCCAGCTCATCGCCGGGTCTTGCGCCAATGCGGTTAAGGCCGGTCTCTATCTTTATCTGCACCTCGGCTGTTTTGCCCTGCTTCTTTGCTTCAGCGTTTATCTTTTCTGCAATGTCGGGGCGGAAAACGGTAAGGGTTACGTCGTTTTCCAGCGCAGCCGGGATCTGCTCGGCGGGAAATCCGCCCATGACCAGCAGCTTCTGTTCGAAACCCTCACGGCGCAGCGCGACGGCCTCGCCAATCTGAGCGAGGGCAATGGTGCCGACGCGGCCGGTGGCGCAGAGTGTGCGGGCAACGGGCAGCGCGCCGATGCCGTAGGCGTTGCACTTGACTACGGGGATAAGCTCGGTACCTTCGGGCAAAGTGGAAAGTATGGACAGGAAATTGTCCCTGACCCTGCCGAGGTCGACCTCAAGGCAGGAATTATAATAAGAAGTCATTGCGAATACTCCTTTTTTGTGTGAATATATTCATCGAATATACATTATAGACCCGAGAGGGGAAGTGTGCAAGAAAAGAATTATATTTTTTTTGCGAAAAATACAGTAAAAAACAAAAAATATGTGCTTATTGCATAAAAATAAAGTGTAATTTAAATGAAAAAATAAATGGATATTCATTGACAAAGTATTTTTATTCGTAGTATACTGTGTTCATCCGAATAAAGTATCATTATCACAGGAGGATAATTACAATGAAGAATGTTAAAAGAATTGTGGCTCTTCTTCTTGCTGTCCTTATGATCGTTGGCATGACTGCCTGCGGCGCAAAGGAAGAAACCAAGTCCACCACTCCCACCATCGACGCTATCAAGGCACGCGGTAAGCTCATCGTTCTTACCAACGCTTCCTTTCCTCCCTTCGAGTACATAGACGCAGAAGGCAATGTAGCCGGTGTTGATATTGACAGCGTTCAGTATATGGCAGACAAGCTGGGTGTTGAGCTTGAGATGGTCGATATGGACTTCGACCTGCTCATCGACTCTCTTAAGGCCGGTAAGGGTGACATCGTTGCCGCCGGTATGACCGCAAGACCTGACCGCGCAGAGATCATCGACTTCTCCAAGATTTACATCTCCATGGGTCTTAAGGTTATCGTTCCCGTAGGCACCAGCATCAAGACCTTTGACGACCTCAACGGCAAGCGTATCGCTGTTCAGGAAGCCACCACCGCTGATATCTATGCTCAGGAAAACTACAAGGATGCTGAGATCCTCGCATTCAAGAGCGCTATCGACGCAGGCAACGCAGTTAAGTCCGGCAACGCAGACTGCGCGATCATTGACCTGCTTCCCGCTGAGTACATGACCGCCAACAGCAACGACATCGAACTCATGACCGACCTGCTCTCCGCTGAGGAGACCGCAATGGGCGTTGCAAAGGGTCAGGAAGACCTGCTGGCATTCGTTAACGAGTGCCTCACCGAGATCATGGACAGCGGTTCTCTGGACGAGTCCTTTGACCGCCACATGGTAAACTTCAGCCTCGAATAATCAAGCCTGAATTAAAAATCTGAAAGAGAATAAACGGAATGGCTCGATGTGTTTCATCGCAGCCATTCCGTATTTCCTGTTTATCCGCGTATGCGGAGCATATATTCGGCGCGGCAATCCTGCGCCATAAGGAGCGATAAATTAAGTGCAAAGTCTGTATAAAGACATTTACAGAGGTATTTTTGCGGAGGGCAGATGGAAGCTGTATTTTGAAGGTACAGGAATAACCCTCATGCTTGCCGCTGTAGCCTGCCTCATGGGTATCGTTATCGGCGTAGTTGTCGCCGTCTGCAAATATTACGGTACCCGCCGCAACGCAGGTCTGGTATGGAAAGTGCTGGCCAAGATTTGCGACATTTACACCACTGTTATAAGAGGAACCCCCATAGTCCTGCAGCTGCTCATTATTTACAGCCTTACTGTATGGACAAAGGGCACCTACGCCTGTATGATAGGCTTCGGCATCAACTCCGGCGCCTATATTTCCGAGATATTCCGCAGCGGTATCAACTCCATCGACATCGGTCAGATGGAAGCCGGACGCTCTCTCGGCCTTTCCGAGGGTACTACCATGATGCGCATTATTCTGCCTCAGGCCATCAAGAACGTTCTGCCCGCCCTGTTCAACGAGTTTATCGCGCTGGTAAAGGAAACCTCCGTTGCCGGTTATATAGCCGTCCGTGACGTTACCAAGGTAGCGTCCTCCATAAAGGGTACATATTTCGTTTCTTCTCCCCTTTATGCTGCCGCGGTTATCTATCTGGTGCTGGTTCTGTTCCTCACCTTCCTGCAGAAGAAGCTTGAAAGGAGGCTGGCACGCAGTGATAGAAGTTAAAAATCTTTGCAAGAGCTTTGGTGACAATCAAGTGCTCTGCGGTATAAACGAAGTTATTAAAAAAGGCGAAAAGGTTGCAATAATCGGCCCCTCCGGTTCCGGTAAGAGTACCTTTATCCGCTGCCTCAACCGCCTTGAAGAACCTACCGACGGTGAGATTTGGTTCAACGGGCAGAACATCGTTGCCAAGGATACCGACATTGACAAGGTTCGACAGCACATGGGCATGGTGTTCCAGCACTTCAATCTTTTCCCCCACCTTACAATCAAGGAAAACATCACCCTCGCACCCGTCAATCTCAAGCTTATGACAAAGGAGGAGGCCGACGCCAAGGCGATGCAGCTTCTTGAGCGCGTAGGTCTTACAGATAAGGCGGATACCTATCCCGCAATGCTTTCCGGCGGACAGAAGCAGCGTATTGCTATAGTTCGCGCTCTCGCCATGAATCCCGAGGTTATGCTCTTCGACGAGCCTACCTCCGCTCTTGACCCGGAAATGGTCGGCGAAGTACTTGACCTGATCCGAGAGCTTGCTGACGAGGGTATGACCATGGTTATCGTTACCCATGAGATGGGATTTGCCCGCGAGGTAGCCACCCGCGTTATGTTCATAGACGAGGGCCTTGTAAAGGAGCAGAATACTCCCGAGGAATTCTTCTCCAACCCCCAGAATCCCAGACTTCAGAATTTCCTGGCCAAGGTTCTCTAATCAAATACAAACAGCAACGTCGCAGAGCTGCTGCTCTGCGACGTTTTTCGCGTTATAACGGAATATCTCCGCTCTTTTCAAAGTCAAGAAGAATAAAGGACAGCCATATGCGCAGGCGTGTGGAGGGAACGTCCAGATCCGCATCAAGCTCTTCTTTGATTTTGTTCAGGCGGTAGAAAAGGGTAGTTCTGTGTATGTGAAGCAGCTCGGCGGTGCGCAGCAGATTGCGGTCATTTTCTATGTACGTGCGCAGGGTCTCGCAGTAATCTACGCGGGAATCCTCCAGTGCCGCGAGTCGGAGCACGTTTTTGTCGCAGTAGCGAATAGGGGGGAGAGAATCCAACCCGTGATGGAGCAGGTTATAGAAGCTGTAATCGGAAAAGCTGTGGAAGAAATCCTCCGGCTGCTCGGAACGACCGGCGCGCAGGGCGATGCAGGCCTCGCGATAGTAGTCGGCAGCTTGCAGAACGTCGGAAAAGACATCGCTTTTGCCGACGATGAAGATGTTGTCGCGCAGGAAGCTTTCCAAACGCTCGGGTATGCTCTCTTCGTTCAGCTCGCGGTTGAGGTGAGCGATGCATATCAGTCTGCCGTCCAGCATGAAAGCGCAGGCATCTGCCAGCAGATCTTCGATTTTCGAGCATATATACTGGTCGTTTGAAACGAATTGCAGATTGCTGTTGGTCTTTTCAACGCCGAGGCATATATAATCGTCGGTTTGCGTCCAGTTCCATGCGGAGAGGAGTGTGTCGCAGTTGGCGGGGTCGACGGTCTCATTTTTGAGTATATTTATGAACAGGTGGCAAAGGTCAGCCTTGGCGGCTGTTTCGCGGGAGCGGTCCATCTCCAGTGCCGTTTGCAGCGCGTCGGAAAGTATTTTGCACACCTGAAGATCGCCGGGGCGGAAGCCTCGATTGGTATCGTTTACGCACAAACGGTATTCCTGCTGATCGCAGACTATGTTGGTATACAGAGTGTTGCCGCCTAAGGGGTTCTCCATGTGAGAAACGCTGCCGATCTCAGTGTTATCCTTGTATTCGGGGCGGTTGACGATGGTCTTATAGGCGTCGTCGGAGAGAACGAGGGAAGCGCCCGCGCCGTATTCCAAAAATGTGCGTTTGGTACCTTGGCCTACGTCGAAAGAAGCGAGCAGCACGTGGTGCGGGTCAAAGAGCAGAATAGGATTGCCCAAAAGCTGATAAGCCACGCTGCATATACGGTTCAGATCGGGGGTACCGGTCAGCTCGGATTGGAGCTTTTCATACCAGCTGTTATACTTCTCCATTGCGCCCAGCGCTAGCGCCAGCGCCTCGCCAAAGCTTATTTCGGGGTGCAGGGCTATGTACTGACAGTTGGGCAGGGGATAGGGTGCATTAGGGGAAAGCCCGTATATAATAAGGGTGATATTGTCGGCGGGCTGAATATCCGCGAGATTATCCGCGGATATAACATAGGCGTGATCCCCGGCCATCGGTACATCGGGGAGATAGGGAAGAATGCCGCTTATGCAACATTCTGTTGAAGGTTTTCCCATTGAGTAAAGTCTAATTGTGGAAAACATGGAGTCGAAAAGCATGCTTGCGCTGATTTTCATACTAATACCTCCCAAAAAACGAAAAAAACATTCCTACTAACAGTATAAATAACTGCGGCGAAAAGTCAACCTTTTGCGGATTTAAAATTGCAATGATATGTGGTATTTTCTTAATATATGATTAATCTACTCTGGGACAGCTATGCCCTTATGCCCCGAAATTATGTGGAAATGCCAACAATTTCTAAAGAAAGTGTCGGATTTTGACCGCCGGAGCGTATTGCTACTCAATGATGTAAAATAGATTGCGTTATCGGGAAGCACAGAGAACGATCAGCCATTAATAATATTTGGGGGAAAGAAAGATTATGAAGAGAATCACTTCCGATAAGGCTCCCGCAGCCATTGGTCCCTATTCTCAGGCTTATATTTCCGGTTCCATGCTCTATACCTCCGGTCAGATACCCATCTGCCCCGTTTCCGGCGAGGTTGTAGGTGACGAGATCTGCGCTCAGGCTGAGCAGGTTTTCAGGAATATTGCCGCTGTCCTCGAAGAGGCGGGTACCACCTTTGAGAACGTTGTCAAGACCACTTGCTTCCTGGCCGACATGGGCGACTTTGCTCAGTTCAACGCCGTATATGAGAAGTATTTCACCGGCAAGCCCGCTCGCTCCTGCGTTGCAGTCAAGGGTCTGCCCAAGGGCGTACTTTGCGAAGTAGAGCTTATCGCCGAAGTTTAACAAAGGTAGGTAAGCTGAAATGACTGATTTTGAAAAGAAGTATTATGTAGACAGAGTCGGTACCGGCAGCATCAAGTGGGATGGTCTTCAGTTCCTCTATGGTGACAGCGACCTCATCTCCATGTGGGTTGCCGATATGGACTTCCGCTCTCCCGAGTGCGTAGGCGACGCTCTTGCGGATATGGCAAAGAAGGGCCTGTTCGGCTATTCCATGCCTCCCCGTGACTATACCACCGCTTTCATTAACTGGGAGAAGGAGAGACACGGCTACGAAGTCAAGCCCGAGTGGATCAAGTTCTCTCCCGGCGTTGTTGCCGGCATCTTCCACTTTGTTGGCGCTTATACCGAGCCCGGCGATAACTGCATCATTCTCAGCCCCTGCTACTATCCTTTCATGGAGGCAGTTCAGGAGACCGGCAGAAACCTCATCTGCAGCATGCTGAAGAATGACAACGGTGTTTACACCATCGATTTCGAGGACTTTGAGCAGAAGATAAAGGAAAACAGCGTAAAGCTCTTTGTTCTTTGCTCTCCCCATAACCCTGTTGGTCGCGTATGGACCAAGGACGAGCTGTGCACCCTCGTTGATATTTGCCGCAGACACGGCGTTATCATCGTAAGCGACGAGATCCATCAGGATATCGTTATGAGTGGTCACAAGCATGTTCCCACTCTCGCTTCCTGCGAGTGCGAGGATATGGTCGTTTCCCTCACCGCTGCTTCCAAGTCCTTCAATCTGGCTGCGTTCAACCACAGCATCGCCGTAATTCCCAACAAGGAACTGCGCGACAAGTTTGACGCATATCAGAAGCACATGCACCTCAGCGGCGCTCTGCCCGGCTATATCGCTGCAATGGCAGCCTATAGTGGCGGCAAGGAGTGGCTTGACGGCGTTATCGACCGCGTAGAGAAGAACGCAAAGATCGTTGAAGAGATCCTCAAGGAAGGCGCTCCCGAGTGCGTCGTTACCGAGCTTCAGGGTACATATCTCCAGTGGATCGACTTCTCCGCCTACGTAAAGCCCGAGGAAATCAAGGACTTTGCAGTTAAGGAATGCAGATTGGCTGTTGACTATGGCCATCAGTTCTTCACTCCCGAGGCAGGCAAGACCGATAGCCACCTGCGCCTCAACCTGGCAACCTCCGAAGAGAATGTTCGCAAGGCTGCCGAAAATATCGTAAACGCGATAAAGAACAGATAAGATTATATTTCCAAAAGGAATTATAATAAAAAATCCAAAAAGGAGAAACAAGCATGAAGAAGACACTCGCACTTATCCTTGCTGTTCTGATGGTTGTTGCTCTCTTTGCTGGTTGTGGTAAGGATAACACCACTACTCCCAGCACTGATACCAACACTCCTTCCAGCAGCACTCCTTCTACTGACGGCGAAGGCACCAACGAAGAGCCTGTAGAAGAAGATTCCCCCTACTGCTTCGCAGCTGGCAAGTTCGCTACCGACGAGAACGGTCTTGCAACTGAGAAGTATGAGTACACCCAGCCCCTTACCACCACTGACGAGACCCTGAGCTTCTGGACCGTCTGCTGGACCCCCGCTCTGATGCCCGCTTCCGGTGACTGGAATGACCTCGGTTATGCCCAGGGCCAGGAAGAGGCTACCGGCGTTCACATCGAGTATGTTATTACCGATGGTGCTACCAGAGCTGAGAACTTCTCCGTTCTGCTGGCTGCTGACGACCTTTGCGACCTCAGCGCTTCCGGTGCATTCTTCTATTCCGGTACCATCAACGAAGCTATCTACGACGAGGCTTACTTTGTAAACATCTATGATTACAAGGAATACTGCCCCAACTACATCTATGAAGCAACCAAGGATCCTAATGATGACGTTACCCGCAAGGGCGTTTTCTATGAAGAAGACCTGATCTACGCTTTCATGAACCTCATGGATAAGGCTCAGATCTCCCTCTCCGGCTTCATTAGAGCTGACTGGCTCGATGACATGGGCACCACCCCCGAAGAGATCGTAACTTGGGAAGATCTCGAAACCGTTTTCGAGTTCATGCTCAACAACTACGAGACCTGCGATGGCCCCATGGCTATGCTCCAGTACATCGACATGGCTGGTTCCTACACCATGAACGCATTTGACACCCTGCCCTACGTTACCGCTGAGGCTGCTCCCTCCGTTTACCAGATCGACGGTAAGGTTCAGTTCGCTAACTCCACCGACCGCGACTTCGAACTCATGACCATGCTCAACAGATTCTGGAACAAGGGCCTCATCATCAAGAACTGGGCTGGCTGCACCACCAACAAGGACTTCAAGGGTATCCGCGATGGTAGAATCGGTTACTTCGCAAACTCTGCTACCGGTCCTTATGAGATCACCGACAACACCGGTGACCCCGACTGCTACTGGCTGCCCCTCCAGAAGACCCTGAAGTATGAGGGTCAGGTAATCCACGTTGGCGAGCAGCACTCCCGCGTTGGTTACGGCCACACCACCGTTTCCACCTCCTGCGAGAACATTCCTCTTGCAGTGTCCTGGTGCGACTGGCGTTACTCTGATTCCGGATCCTTCTTCTGCAGCTACGGCGTAGAGGGCGAGATTTGGAACTACAACGAAGAGGGTCAGATCCGCTTCACTGACTTCACTGTTAACAACCCCTCCGGCGTAGGTTATGAGTGGGTTCTCATCGTTCACACTCTCGACCAGCTTGCTGAGCACGGCCTCGAGATCACCGTTAGAAAGTTCGCCCAGGAGGGCGGCGAAGGCATCGCAGCTTGCTACGATGT
>CAYYLZ010000068.1:0-9546 GCA_964472725.1 uncultured Oscillospiraceae bacterium | reverse complement strand
TTTGAGACTGTCAAAAAACTATAGTCAGCAGTTGCAACAAGGCAAGCCTTCCCCCTGGAGGGGAAGGTGGCAGTCGCGTTGCGACTGACGGATGAGGGGACGGCACGAAGTGCCGAAAATATAGTAGTTAAGCCATTTTTGCCGCTTACGCGGACCCTCATCAGTCGGCTTCGCCGCCAGCTTCTCCTCAAGGGAGAAGCCATGCATTACTCGTACATTCTACTAAGGCACGGACGTGCAGCAAACTTTTTTGACACACTGAAAGAGTGCCGCGAACCCTCGCGGCACTCTTTTTCTGCACCCTCCTTATATACGCTTCATATAATGAGCTGAGGGCGAAACGCTCTGAAAAATGAGGAGGATATGAATGGCAACGTTTTATAATCAGGCTACTCTTACCTATAACGGGCAGAGTACCACTTCCAATATAACTGTAGGCGAAATTCAGCGCACTCTCAGCGTTACAAAAACCGCCGTCGGCGACACCTATACCCCCGGCGGTCGTGTGACTTATGTGGTGAGCATAATCAACGGCAGCACAAGAGCATTCAACGGTCTTACCGTTACTGACAACCTTGGCGAATACGATTTTGGCGATGAGACCCGTGTGCCGCTGGATTACGTGGATGGCTCCGTGCTGTATTTCGTAAACGGCGTGCTGCAGGCTGAGCCTGACGTAGAAGCGGGCCCTCCACTGGTATTCACCGGCATAAATGTTCCCGCAGGCGGCAACACAGCCATCGTCTATAATGCCGATGTAAACGAATTTGCGCCCCTTGGTCTTGAGGGCTTCATTACCAATACCGTAACCGCTTCCGACGGCGGATTCAGTGCCGATGTAGCAGCGCAGGAAACAGTGAACGCAAATACTGAGCCCAGCCTGACCATCGCAAAGTCTCTTGACCCTGTGGTAGTTCCCGAGAACGGTCAGCTCACCTATACCTTTATGATACAGAATTCCGGCAGCAATCCTGTAACTGCCGAAGATAACGCTGTGCTGACTGACCTGTTCGACCCTATTCTGGCCATCACTGCCGTTACCTTCAACGGCGCAGCGTGGGCAGAACCCGCAAATTACACCTATAACGAGGGTACCGGTGAATTTGCAACCGTACCCGGTCAAATTACTGTGCCTTCCGCAACCGTTACTCAGAATCCTACCACCGGCGCATGGAGTGTCACGCCCGGTGTGAGAGTCCTCACTGTTACTGGCACTATCTGATGTATAACAACAACGCCCGACAATTTGTCGGGCGCTGATTTCTTTCTTAGAATATACACCTTGGCGCGTCTGCGTTGATTATCCGCAGAATATCATCGACTACGCGGGTGGGGGAACGGTCTGTGGTGTCAAGCTTTATGCTGTCAAGCTGATAGTACAGGGGGAGATAGTTGACTGCACGCTGAATTTCCAACTCGTTTTTTCGTCCGCTGAGTCTGTTTCTTAATTCGGATTGGCTGCAGACGAGGGAAATATCGAATACGTCAAAATCGTAGTTCTCAAGGCGGGTGAGCAGTTCTTCATGTATCTCCGGCAGGTGCATTACCCAGGAAAAGATGACGGTCTCGAAATTGGGATTAGAGAGGAAATTGCCCAGCACATAGGTGATGTTGTCCATAACCATTTCTTTGTTTTCGGGGGCGAAATCCCAATGGTTGCCTTGCTCCCAGCACCAGTCGCCGTCCAGCCACACGCTGCGGGGAATATTGTTAAGAAGCTCCCGCGCCGCCGTGGTCTTACCCACGCCCATAGGCCCGGAAATAAGTATAAGCTGTTTCATGTTTAACTCCTTTATGGTAATTTACTGATCTATTTTGCGCCACCATGCGTCGGATTGGAAGTCGATAGGTATGTTTTCTGACATAAGCGGAGAGTCGATCCCCAATTTTTCCAATTCATCAAACCACAGATCACGTTTTGATTCGGGCAGTTTTTTCCACACCAAGGACAATGCCGGATGATAATATAAGAACTGCCGCCGTCATGTACTATGATACCGTATTCATCAAATTGGCTTGAATAATAAATCATATGATCGGGATCAAATTCATGCATACTTTCACCCACAAATTCGTCCATGGATTTGCAGCAATGCTTCATGGTATCATACCTCCTTCATATCCAACGCAAAAATACTGTTTACCGCGTCACTGTTCTAAAATATAACATTAAAAAGTTACTTATATAGTGGCTGGCGGATAATACCTTATACCGCGAATATTGTTATCACTAAACAGCCTATATGCCTTTTGCGACATAAAAGGCCATCTCCAAAACTCGTAATTTCCCCCAAACCATTCTTGAGTGAGCGCGAAATCCGTGACATCAGCTAAATCTTTTGTATGATAATGTATCCTGCCATCCACTGATACGAATCCGCAGTTGCATTTTTGTAAATTTGACTTGGGGGCGATGACTATTTGGGTAGCAGCGGCCATAGGTGGCATGCATCCTGTGATTTTAAGTTGGAAAATGTCTTCGAAATAAGTATTGCTACCATGTTTGATTATCGGCCAAAACTCACAGCCCGTCAAGTTGGTACTTTTGATCAATTCCATTAGTCTTTTACTGACAATATACTCTCTGAGCCAATGTATGCCTGATATATCTAATATTTTTCCTAAATTTGTATTTCCCCGTAATCTAAGCGGACGATTTTGCAAAAGCCCGTTGCTGCAGTGAGAACATCCTGTTTGCAGGTCATACGAAACGCTGAGAAAATTTTTGTCTCTACCACCGGCTTCAGGCTGCGGATATCCGCCTCTGTGTCCATTGGGAACCATTCTCAACATGGGGGCAGAAAGAAGTTCTGATTGCGAAAAAACTTCGTCCTCTATTACATGGAACGAGGCGATTGAGGGGAGGGTAATAAAGTCCATCAACTCTCGGTATTCATCGGTGTCATTAAAAACATTGAATACATAGAAAGGGGCGGCATAATTACCTGGAAGAATTGTGAGCGCGTATTTGGCATCAGCTTCATTTTTAAACCTGATGGTAATTCTGCTTTTTATTCGCATACACTACATCTCCTTCAAATCCAACGCGAAAATACTGTTCACCGCGTCGGAGTAGTCGCTGAGCCGTTTTGCTTTGCGCAGTGCTTTTACCTGCTTTTCGCTGTCAACAAACAGTGTGTCCATGTATGCCCAAATCTCCTTCATGTGGCATAGAATGGCATTATCGCTCCATTTCTTCTCCTTGAACGCGGCGTACAGCTCATCGTGGAACGCGCGGAAAACGGATTTATCCGGCATGCTGCCGCCTTTGATAATGCTGATAAGAGCGGGATTGCGGATAAGTCCGCGGCCCAGCATCACCGCTTCAACCTTGGAAAAGCGGGCGCAGATGTCCGCGCAATCGGCGGGGGAGAATATGTCGCCGTTGTAGCACAGGGGCGCGTTTACCCTGTCAGCGTATTTTGCGAATTCGTCCACCCTGACCGGCAGCTTGTAGAAATCCTTTTGCACACGGGGGTGTATGGTAAGCTCGCTGATGGGGTACTTGTTATAAATTTCAAGTATGGCATCGAATTCATCGGGGGAGACAAGCCCGAGGCGGGTCTTGATGGATATGTCCATGTCCACAACATAGTATATGTCCGCCAGCATATCGTCCAGCTGACGCAGCTTTCCCAAAAGCCCCGAACCCTTGCCCTTGGCGGTTACAGTGCCGGAGGGGCAGCCAAGGTTAAAGTTGACCTCCTTGTAGCCCATAGCCTTCAGCTCGCGGGCAGCCCATATGAAATGCTCAGTGTTGTTGCTCAAAATCTGCGGCACGGCATTGATGCCCTCGTTGCGTTCGGGTGCTATCTCGTCCATATCGCGGGGAGTAAAAAGATGGTCCTGAGTAGGGGAGATGAAGGGCATAAAGTACTTGTCCGCACCGGGGAAATACTTGTGATGGAGACAACGAAAGTCGCTCCTTGTTACGCCCTCAAGAGGGGCAAAGTAATATTTCATAACTGACACCATTAGAAAAACAAAAATTAGCACTATGCATAAGGTCAAATGCCTGCTATAATGCTGATAATCTCAGCGAAAGAAGGAATCTTCATGAACCAACTTAAAAGAATTGCCGCTATAAATGACCTTTCCTGCGTGGGTAAGTGTTCGCTTACGGTTTCTCTTCCTGTCATATCCGCAGCGGGTGTTGAGTGCGCCTGCATGCCTACCGCCGTGCTTTCCACTCATACCGCCGTGTTCACGGGATATACCGTCCGTGACCTTTCCGATGATATGCTGCCCATTGCCCGCCACTGGAAGAAAGAGGGCATACCCTTTGACGGCATCTATTCCGGATATATGATATCTCCTCAGCAGGGCGAAATCATTTCCGAGATATTCGATATGGTATCCAATGAGAATACACTTATCATTGTTGACCCTGTAATGGCTGATAACGGCAGCTATTATGCCGGTATGGGCGAGGAAATGGCTGAGGCCTTCCGCAAGCTCTGCGCCAAGGCTCATATCATCACGCCCAACGTCACCGAGGCCTGCTATCTTACCGGCATTGAGTATCAGCCCGGCCCTCACAGCGGGGAGTATATAGATAAGCTGATGGCAGGCCTTAAAAAGCTCTGCGCCGGACGCATTATCCTTACCGGGGTTTGCCCAGACGAAAAGCGTATAGGCAACGTAGCGTGGGACGGACGCGGCGGTGAAACCGCATCCTGCTTCAATGAGCGCCTGCCTGCCGCATATCACGGCACCGGCGACGTGTTCACGTCCTGCCTTGCGGCACTGCTGGTTCGCGGTGCGGCTATCGACGATGCCATCAGCGTTTCTTCTCAGCTTGTTATCGACAGCATGGCTCGCAGCATTGACGCCGGAATACCCAGCCACATGGGCGTTGATTTTGAAGGTGTTCTTCCCGCATTTACCGCCAAAGTGGAAAAGCTGCTTGGCTAAAAGCGTTAAAAATTAAGCATTTTGCAAAACCTGAACAAACGGGTAGGGCGGGATGCCCACATCCCGCCGCGGCGGCTTGAGGGCAAGCCGCCCTACGGCGCGCCAATTATATTGCAATCTTGATCTTTATATCACAGGGTACGGTTTTGGCCGTGCCCTTTTTTATTTTATCTCGGAGGGATCGGGAAGTTCCTCTTCCTCGGGGAAGACATAAGGCGGGCATATTTTCACTATTCTGAAGTGCTCACGTGGCTTATGCGTTTCGTCGGGAGCCTGATGCGCCATAAGCATAATTTCTCCCGTAGAAAGCTCTTCGGCATAAGAGGGGTGGAAGAAATCACTGGAAGAACCGTATATCCACCAGCAGGTGGTGTTGGGGTCGGCCTCTTCTTCGGCGGTCAGCTCACGGAAATAGGGTCTGCCGCCGGGCATGGTGTGATAATAGAAGCAGTCGTTGGAATTGATGTTCAGCCAGCGGGCATTGTAAACATCCTTCCAACTGGGGGAGGTGCCGCGCTGTTCATATTCCTTGTAAAGCGCATCGAAGTTTTCGTGGAACTGATTGCGCAGAAATTCCGCCTGCTCGGGCGCGTCGTTGAGCTTCTGGATAAGGCAGCAGTTGCTTATTATCTTGCAGCGCAGCTCCAGTGCGTCAAAATAGCTGATGCGAGCGCCTTCAGCAAACTTTTCAAGGTCTGCGGTGTAGGCAAGGAAGCGGGCGTAGCAGCCAAGGGTGCCGCTCCAGTCGCCACTTACGAAATAGTTCTGCGCCTGCAAAGCGAGGTAAACATGGTGGAAATAAGGCTTCACGCAGAACTCCTCGGGCAGCTGCTCTATAATGCGGAACATTTCCTCGGCGGCTGCGGGCTTTTCGGAAAACCAAAGAGGCAGGCGGGGCTCGTCCTCTGTCTTGATGATGTGTATACCCGCGCGGTCAAATATGTAGTGGTGCAGCAGGCGCACCATTTCCGCTATGGCCTCAACATCGCCGGGATTTGTGACGAGCCGGTCGGAGTACCCGCGGTATTTTTCCTGATCCATATCCGCGGCGGAACGGTATATACTTTTGTAGAGAAAATGGGGTTCAAAATGTCCGTTGTAAATCATGGTGCGTCCTCCTTAAATTTTCTTGCCAATATTATATCATATCCGGATTGAGAAACAACAAGTTAGATAAATAAAAAGTCCCTTTTACTATAATTGTGGCTGAAGAAATCTTCGGCAGTTTCACCAGACGTTGATATAAACAGAAATATATGATAAAATAAGTAAAAGACAAACTTGAATTTTACGGAGGTGGCTGAAATGAGAAAAACAATGATATCGCTGATTATAATGATAGCCTCAAGTTGTGTAGGACTATTTGTAGGCGGCTTACTTAATAATGATATGGTAGGCGGGATGATATTGTTTACGCTTATAAGCGGAATTGCCTGTATAATACATACTTTAGATAATAGAAAGTAACAAATTCTGATTGGTCGGTTTGTTAAACGGGCTCCACCTTTAGGCAGATCCCAACAAGAAAACATAGCCCTCTTGCAGGCCCTTTTGTTCCAACTCATTGTTGCTTTTTCTTGCGATACACCAAGTAGCGCTGCGAAAAATCGCCTCGATTTGAAACAAAATTGCTCTGCAATAGGCTGTAAACAGGTTAGGCCGCAAGCGCAATAGCTTGCGGCCTAACTCTATGTTTTCTTGTTGGGATCTGCCTTTTTGGGGAGTCCGTTTTCCGTTATTTCGACGAAAAGGATTGATTTAGAATTCAATAGCCACAATAAAGGTAAAAGGGAAAATAAAAATGTACTGTGGCATATTGCCGACATGTGTGATATAATCTTTCATTATGCGGAAGGAGGGGTGAAATGGCCTACGAAAAGCTGTATAACGAGATATACGCAATAGTTGCGCTCAAGTACCTTTGGCGTGGCTATCGTCCCGGTTATGTGAAAAACGAGAGTCCCGACTGGCTGAACCCGTCGCAAAGTGTTGGCATCGAGGTGAGTCAGGCGCTGCTGCCCTATGACGGACAGGACGCAAGCTTCCTTGAAGCATGGCTGGGCAGACTCAGCGAGGAGATACCCGCCGAGGATAAGGCTCGCTACGCGGGGCGGCTCTATTTCTATAACGACCGCCTTTGGGCGCTGCTGCCTGACCCGAGGGATAACCGCGGCTGGGAGGAAAAGGCCCATTACCGCTTCTGCCGCAAGCTGGAAAAGCTCAATAAGAATTTCACCGTCTGCAAAACCAACGCCCTTTACCTTTATGCCCACGTGACGCCGGAGAAAATCGAGGACGTGCGGCGGCTTATGGCCCAAATGGAGGAAAGCCAGCAGGGAAGCGGTGTGAAATTCGACCTTGTGTTCCTCGACTGCGAAAAAAGCATATATATCCTCGACTTCCGTTCCGGTGGTATCGCCGAAATGCCGGTAGGTGAGATGGCAAAGAGCTTCCTTGAGCGGGAAACGGAACGCATAAGAAACGCAAATATCCCCGAAGATAATTTCAATTTTTAAATAGGAGAGTGCGAAAAATGACAGTTCTTGAAAGATTTTTGAAATACGTTAAGGTGCACACCGCCTCCGAGGGTGGAAAATACTTTACCATTCCCTCCACCGAGCATCAGTTCGACCTTGCAAACATGCTGGCCGATGAAATGAAGGCTCTCGGTATGAGCGATGTGCGCGTGTCCGAATACTGCTATGTTTACGGTCATATTCCCGCAACCCCCGGCTGCGAGAACGCTCCCGCCATCGGCTTTATTGCCCACATGGACACCGCTCCCGATTTCAGCGGCGAGAACGTAAAGCCTCAGGTCATCGAAAACTATGACGGCGGCGACATTGTCCTCGGTGACAGCGGAAAGGTGCTCAGCGTCAAGAATTTCCCTCATCTGCCTTCTCTCAAGGGCAGAACTCTCGTCACCACAGACGGTACGACCCTGCTCGGTGCTGACGACAAGGCAGGTATTGCGGCTATCCTTACCGCTGCTGAGCGCATCATTGCCGAGGGCAAGCCCCACGGTAAGATCTGCATAGGCTTCACTCCCGATGAGGAAGTTGGCAACGGCGCAACAAAGTTCGATGTCGCAGGCTTCGGCGCTGACTATGCCTATACCTCCGACGGTGGACCCGAAACCGGCGTGGAGTTTGAAAATTTCAACGCAGCCAGCGCAGTGTTCCATATCAACGGCTTCAATGTCCACCCCGGCTCTTCCAAGAACACCATGGTGAACGCTGCTCTTATTGCGTCCAAGATAAGCTCAATGCTGCCCGAGTTTGAAACTCCCCGCGAGACCGAGCAGTATGAAGGATTCTTCCACCTTACCGAGATAAAGGGTGACGTAGAAAAGGCGGAGGCTCATTTTATTATCCGTGACCATGACAGAACTCGCCTGGAAGCCCGTAAAAAGACCATGCAGCATATCGCGAATATTCTCAATGAGCAGTACGGCGAGGGCACTGTTGTCCTTGAAATGGGTGACCAGTACCGCAATATGCGTGAGGTAATCGAGAAGGATATGCACCTCATCGAAACTGCGGGTAAGGTAATGCGCGACCTTGGTCGTGAGCCTGTCACCATGCCCGTGCGCGGCGGCACCGACGGCGCAAGCCTGAGCTTCATGGGTCTGCCTTGTCCCAATATCGGCACCGGCGGCTATGCGGCCCACGGCCCCTATGAGCACGTTACCGTAGAAGGTATGGAATTTGTTTCCCAGCTCATTATGGGTATCGCCGGAGAATACGCAAAGCGCTGATAACAACCAATAGGCTGTTGCTGCGAAAATAAAAGACGTTTTACTTTGCTGATTTATTGGAATATACTGAGAGCATAAAAACTTTGAGGAGGTTAACGAGATGATAAAAGACCTTACAGAGGGGAAACCGGTAAAAGTAATATGCTCTTTCTCGGTGCCACTGCTTCTGTCCACGGCGCTGCAGCAGCTTTATAATATCGCCGATAGCGTTATAGTAGGGCAGTTTACCGGTTCTGATGGTCTCGCGGCTATAGGCGCTGCCTATCCCATAACCCTGTTTTTTATCGCGGTAGCTACCGGTGCGTCCATGGGCTGCTCGGTAATCATTTCACAGCTTTTCGGCGCTAAGCGCATGCGGGATATGAAAAGTGCTGTGTTTACCGCAATAATCGCCCTTGCGGTGCTCGGCGTGGTCTTTGCGGCGTTGGGCGTGGCTATAAGCGAGCCGCTTATGCGCCTGCTGAAGGCGCCCGCTTCAGTTTTTGACGATGCGGTGGCGTATCTGGCTATCTACTCAGTGGGCGTTATACCGATGTTCGTGTATAATACTGCCAACGCTATATATACCGGCCTTGGCGATTCACGTCGGCCGCTGTATTTTCTCATTATGTCCTCGGTGCTCAATGTGATCCTTGACATTATTGCCGTCGGCCCGCTCAAAATGGGTGTTGCCGGCGCGGCATGGGCAACAACTATTTCCCAGGCAGTGGCGGCAGTGCTTTCCGCCGTGCTTATCAGTCGGAAGATAGCAGCCATAAAGACCGAAGAAAAGGTTAAGGTATTTGATTTGCCGCTGCTCAAAGAGATGGGTGGCATCGCTCTGCCGAGCATATTCCAGCAGAGCTGTGTGGCGCTGGCACATACCATACTGCAGG
>CAYYLZ010000067.1:0-10247 GCA_964472725.1 uncultured Oscillospiraceae bacterium | reverse complement strand
ATATCAAAGAAATCGCCGCTATTCAGCACCAGCTGATCGGCGGTCACGCCCCAGCTGTCCACTTCGGGATACTTGCCATTATAGTAATACTGCAGGTTGCAATCCTGAAAACCAAACAGACCATTTTCAAAGAAGATCGAACCGGCACCGCCGCTGACACCAACATCATCCCAATCCTTTCCCATAATCTTCTCGTGGGTATAGATGTAAAGATGCAGTGCGGTGAGCTGACCGTTGTAGTCATATTCGCTCAGGCCGTAGCTGGCCAGGTCGATTGCCTGCAGAGCGCTTAGCGATACCGGTAAATAGGCCACCGGCGTTCCTGCCGCATCATTGATGTACTGCCCGTCGTAGCTGACGGAAATGTACACAGTGTCCTGTCTGCTCTCATTTGTCGCCATGGCGCTCACGGGGAACATTCCCAGCACCATGACGAGCACAAGAAGCAGACTAAGTATTCTTTTCTTCATCTTTATATCCTCCTTATAAATTTACAATATCTACAAAAAACAAAAGTCCCACAAGCGCTGACACTTACCCCAGCGTTTGTTGGACTTCGGTTCTTCCGTTAATCCGGCCTCACAGCCTATTTAGTTTCATTTTAGAGGGATGCTCTTCCTGACTTCCTCCACATGGATCGGCTTGCTGCTCCTGACTGTTATAGTCAGCTGACCGTACTCCAGATTTCGTATCATCTCTATAAGCTGCCACTCCTGAGAGTTCAGCTCAGCTTTCACATTTGTTTCCTTCGCCTTTTCCACGTTTTCACCTCCCCTGCGTTCTCTTCCGGCTTCACCCTGCAAAAAAGCAAAAACGGATGCTATTGTGCATCCGTTTTGGGCATAAGAATACAAAAAACGGTAGTATTCCACTACCGCTTTCAAACACAAGCTGCAAAGCAGCCTATGCTGTATTGGCTAACGGTCTCCACTATGGAGCCCGTGTAGGTCTTCTGACTTACATGTTCAGGCGGCATTGCCGCCAACGCCCGTCCCTCGCCTTCTCAGCTTCCCATTACAGTGGCCAATGACCCGCTTTCGCGGAAAAGGAACGCGCTCCATGCTTACAGCTACTGAATTCGCTATCGCCGCCCGGTTTAGGTCGGCATATACGAAAACGTGTCCGGGACTTTCACCCGATTCCCTTGTTCAGCAGAACAAGAATGCGTGTCTCACCTTTCGGTTCGGTCGCGCATTTGCCACAAAAGCCGGAGTTCAATATTAAGTTAAGCCAAATATCCCGTACATTATATTAGCAAAATCCGCGAAAGTCCATGACATCGCAGGCATAGTTCAGGACAAATTTGGGCGGTTGGTAATACAATGCCAAAAATCCTATGCAATCGTATAATACATGGCTAAATTTATGTATTTCCCAAACGGATACCTATTATCATTATCATAGTTACAAACACGATACACAGAACCCGCAACCAGCAACACAAAACTGCACTAAGCAACCTCAACCCGCCAAGCCAATCGAGCGCAAAAGGCACTCCAAATGTGACGCGCAAATGAAGCGTAGCCCCTGCGCACTACCGTCCATTAGTACAACAATAGCCTTACCACTGCACTTACCTCTCACCTCAATAGTTACCACTAACTTTACTAACACGCATAATTTCCTCTATGATGATCCTTGCCAAGCCCTGCGTTACACTGGTCCTACCGTTGCTATCCATTTCCCTTTTTCCGTGATAATAGGCAGTTACGCGCCGGCTCCACCACGAAAAAGGCCGCATTTGTCAGTAAGACAAATGCGGCCTTTTTCGAACTAAGTGTGCCTTGCGGCACATGAAGTAATGCTGCGCATCATGAAGTTGCTGCGCAATGAAGCGCCTGCGGGCACGGGTGGCACACTTAACTTCATTTCGTGCATTGGCACGATACTTCACTATGCCATAGGCATAACTTCACATCGGCGTTAGCCGATACTTCATTGAAAAGGCGTTCTTTCATCTTCCCACATTGAAAATCCTCTTATTTTATAATATAATGCATGAATGAAAGCAATATCATCGCAAAGGCAAAAGGAGGTCTCCACATGAAAATAATTGATGCACACATTCATCTTTTTCCCCCCGAAGACCCTAACGTAGATCGGCTGACTCAGAATTCCGGCCACATCAACAGCATAGAGCACCTGCGGGAAATGTACGAGACCCTCGGCATGGTGCACTCGGTGGTCATGGGCAACCACTCCCTGGAGCCGGAATACCATAATTATCCCGAGGATATGTTCCATTACTGCATCGGCCTTGACAGTTCTTTTATGATCGGAGAAAACTCCGCTTTGCCGGATTTTGCAGACAGTGTAGAGAAAAATCTGCAGCTGGAAAGCTGCTGCGGCGTGAAGCTTTACCCAGGCTACAACAAGCTGTCCCTTTCCGATAAGCTATACGAGCCCATCTATGAGCTGGCAGCGCAATATAAAAAGCCCGTAGCCGTGCATATGGGGCTTACCGCCCATCCGCGGGCACACCTCAAATATTGCCACCCCATGGAGTTGGACGAGGTGGCTGCCGACCACCCGGATACCGATTTTGTAATGTGCCATTTCGGAAATCCTTTTTTGGAAACAGCCGCTGCGGTAGTAGAGAAAAACCCCAATGTTTCAGCAGACCTATCTGGTCTGCTCGAGGGCAGAATAGACCTCGAACAGTACTTGAAGGATTACGCCGAATACGTTATCCTGCTGAAAGCATGGACTTCTTCCATGAACTGCTGGGACAAGCTTATGTACGGCACCGATTGGCCCTTGATAAATATGGGTGATTACATAAGCGTCATCAAAGCAGTCATTCCGGAACGCCATTGGGAAAAAGTGTTTTTCGACAACGCCAACCGTATTTATGGCCTGGGGCTGTAAGTTGATGACCTCGCTTACGCAAATAAAGCAACACCTTTTGTCCAGCAGACAAAAGGTGTTTTCTTTTCAACCGGCTCCAGCCGCGGGGTACATTTTCTTGACGAAATCCGTCTTTTTACGTATACTTTATAGAAAACGCTATCGTATGGAGTTGCTTATGAACTTTTCCAAAACCGGCATTTTCGCTATTGCCATGGCTATTCTATACAGCCTCAGTCTGCTATGGCAGGCCGGGCGCAACACACCCGAGGAGACCGCCGCTCTGCAATATCCAGAGCTGGGCTACGAGGACACGCTGTTCGACTCCTCCTATGTACATATTATCGATATTCAGGTATCCCAGTCGGATTGGGAAGGACTAAAAAAAGACGCTCTGGCCAAGGAATGTATTGACGGCACCGTCCTTATCGACGGCGAGCAGATGAATCATGTGGGCGTACGGACAAAGGGCAATTCCACCCTCCTGCTCAACGCCGCAAAGGGCTGGGATCGATTCAGTCTCGTGCTGGAATTTGACGCCTTTCAGGAGAGCCAGCGCTATCACGGACTCGACTGCGTTTCCCTGTACAACAACATGTTCGACGCCTCCTGCATAAAAACATATCTCTGCTATGAGATGATGCGCTCAATGGGCTTGAGCACGCCCCTGTGCAGCTTCGCCGCAGTGCATCTCAACGGCGAATTCATCGGAATGTATTCCGCTTCGGAGCTTTTCTCCGAGTCATTTGCCCTGCGAAATTTTGGTTTCGACTACGGTAACATCTATAAGCCGGAGCAATTCGACCTTGCCGCCATACTCACCGGCGAGCTGCAGAACACCAAGATAAATCTTGCCGCATTCACCGGCAGCAGCGGAGAAGCGTTCACTATCGACAGCGGACTGGCGGTATCCAACGAGGCCGTCCGGTTGGCCTATCTTGGCGAAAACCTGTACGCTTACGAGGATATCTGGCGCAACACCAGTTTCCCCATCGGCGTATCGGACAAGGAGCGCCTTGTGAGCGCTCTGCGCAGGCTCCATTACAACGAGCAGCCGGAAGAGGTAGTGGACATGGACGCACTGGCGCGATACTTCGCGGTGAACACCTTTGTGCTGAACACGGATTGCTACACTACCGGCATGGCTCACAATTACGGCCTGTATGAAAAAGACGGCATTCTGACCATGCTCCCTTGGGATTACGATGTGGCTTTGGGCAATATCAGCAGCGAATTCGGCCTCACCGACCCCACCGTGTTCATCAATCAGCCCATTGACACGCCGGTATTTTCCACCACGGTCGAGGAACGCCCCATGCTGAACGTCCTGCTGAGCAGCGAAGTCGGCACGGAGCTGTATCACAAGTATCTGGCCGAGCTTGTGGATATGTGGATCACCAGCGGAAAAATGGAGCAGGAAATCAGCCGCATTGCCGAAATGCTCCGCCCCTGGGTGGAGCGCGAAACCGTTCCGATCCACTCCTTTGAAGATTTTCTTCTCGCGGTTG
The DNA here is from genome assembly GCA_964472725.1 of uncultured Oscillospiraceae bacterium. Taxonomy (GTDB): domain Bacteria; phylum Bacillota; class Clostridia; order Oscillospirales; family Oscillospiraceae; genus RGIG6375. The sequence continues at coordinate 5,892 of CAYYLZ010000067.1, read as the reverse complement.
AGTCTATAGAAAAATTCACCGCCTATCGCGGTGAAAGCATACAGCTGCAGTTGTCCGGTACGATACCCTCCACGTGGGACGCTCAGGCCGCCGAGCCGGACAAATTTCCGGATTACTCCGATTATTCCCCGCCCGCCGGCGGTATGATGGCGATACTTATGCCCGACGCCGAAAGCAGCGAGATATCCGGCTCCGCTCTTTTGGAAATTCTCCCGGAAGCCAACCGCAATATGCACGAAACCGTCAATATTCTCGCCCTGCTGAACATGATAGACTGGAAGCAGATTCTTTCCATGGATCTTTCCGCTCTAAGCAGCGGTGGCGGCGGTCATTCCAATATTTCCGCCGACGACCTTATCGCGGCAGTGATGCCCTATCCCTTCATTCTGCTGCGGATACTGCTCACCGCTATTGCCGTGCCCATTGTTCTTATACTGGGTCTGCGCTTTGTCCGCCGCAAAAAGGAAAAGAAGGGAGGAATACGCCATGTTGTTTGAGCAGCCCAAGGGACTGCAGCTGCGCCACGAATGGAAGCACCTCATCTCCCTTTCCGATAAATATCAGCTCATCGCCCGACTTGGCGCCTTTTGCGCCCCCGATCCTCACTACGGCGCGGAGAGCTACCACATTCGCAGCCTGTACTTTGACAACGTCTACGACAAGGCATTGGCAGAGCGCCTTAGCGGCTTGGAGTACCGCGAAAAATTCCGCATTCGCTATTACAACTTCGACGACAGCTACATTGTGCTGGAAAAGAAGATCAAGCACAACCGGCTCTGCGGCAAGCAAAGCGCCCGCGTTACCCGGCACGAAGTAGAATCCCTGCTTCGGGGCGATATTCATTGGCTGCTGCAGAAGGAATCTCCTCTGTGCCATGAACTGTACGCAAAGATGCGCAGCCAGCTGCTGAAACCAAAAGTTATCGTGGACTACACCCGCCGGGCTTTTGTATACGCCCCGGGCAACACCCGAATCACTTTAGACGACAATATCCGCACCGGCTTGAACAGCCTTAACTTCTTCAACCCCGAACTGCCCACCATTCCGGCGGACATCACCCGTCCGATCATTTTGGAAATCAAATACGACCAATATATTCCGGACAATATTCGCCGAGCCGTCCGCCTGGACGACCGCCGCACCACTAATTTTTCCAAATATGCAGCCTGCCGGCTGACTGATTTCTGACAAAGGAGCAAGCTTATGTCCTTCAAAGATATATTTCAAAGCAACTTTTTGGCTCAGGTAGCCGCATTTTCCATCGTTGATATGCTGGTGGCGCTGGCGCTGTCCTTCGCTATCGGCCTGTTTATCTGCGAGGTCTACAAAAAGACCTACCGGGGCGTGATGTACTCCCGCAGCTTTGGCATTACGCTACTGGCCCTCAGCATGCTGACCACGTTGGCCATCATGACAGTGACCTCCAATGTAGTGCTGAGCCTTGGCATGGTTGGCGCGCTGTCCATCGTCCGTTTCCGCACCGCCATCAAGGAACCCATGGATATCGCTTTCCTGTTTTGGAGCATCGTTGTGGGCATCATGCTGGGCGCCGGCATGATCCCTCTTGCAGTGTTCAGCTCCGTGATTTTCGGCGTGATCATGCTCTGCCTCGCAAACCGCAAGGGTGCCGCCGAAGACGTCTATATTCTCGTTCTGCAGTGCGCCGACGACGAGGCCGAGCGGCTGGCCTCTAAGATTTTGGAGCAGAGCGTAAAGCAGTTCAGTCTGACGTCCAAGACCGTCAGCGCAGGCGGCATAGAGTGGACGGTGGAGGTTCGCATTCAGAACGGCACCACCCAGTTTATCAACCGCCTTTACGCCCTCGAGGGCGTTACCTCCGCCACCCTTGTCAGCTACAACGGAGAATACATGACCTGACGCCTCTTTGCCAACCTTCTGTTGTGCTTTCCCCGTCTACATGATAAAATCACAGCAGGATTTTTTTCATTTCGCAAAGGTGATGAACACTATGGGAAAAATAGCATATTTCAACGGTAAAATCGGAAGCTACGAGGACATGACTATCCCCTTTTCCGACCGTTCTGTTTTTTACGGCGACGCCATATACGACGCGGTGCTGATACTTGACCGCAAGGCCTTTGCTCTCGATATGCATCTTGACAGGCTTTACAAGAGCTGCGTAATGACCGAGATAGCATTCGATATGCCCCGCGAGACCCTCAAGGCAGAAATCGACCGCCTGCTGGCAGTAACCGAACCGGGCAGCGCCATGCTCTACCTGCAGGTGACCCGCGGCGCGGCCCCCCGCAAGCACGAATATCCCACGGACGCCAAGCCTAATCTGCTGATGTTCACCTCCCCCGTTTCCATACCGCCCAAGGACAAGCGTGCCTCCCTTTTCAGCGTGGAGGATCTGCGTTTCCAATACTGCAATATCAAGACCACCAACCTCCTGCCCAACGTTTTCGCCGCCCAGAAAGCGGCTCAGGCAGGCGCTACCGAGGCACTGTTCCACCGCGGTGAGCGCGTGACCGAGGCGGCTCACAGCAGTATACTCATGATAAAGGACGGCACGGTCATCATGCCTCCCCTTGACGAGCTGATTCTCCCCGGCATCACCCGCGCCATCATTCATCAGTGCTGCGATGAGGTCGGCATTCCCGTTGAGGTTCGCATTTTCACCGTCGACGAGCTTATGTCCGCCGATGAGGTTATCCTCTGCAGCACCACCAAGAACGTGCTTTTCGTCTATGAAATCGACGGTCAGCCCGTGGGCGGCAGGGACGCAGCCCTGCGCGAGAAAATTCAGGCGCTGTTCTCCGACAAGATTTACGCCGACACCGGCATAAGGGTGTAAAATCACAATTCTCATAATTTTAGCTTATATTAACAAACAACCCGAAAAGAACTGTGCGCTCTTTTCGGGTTGTTCTTTTATCCTTACTTTGCGGCTGAGGCACGCCTCAGCCCTACGATTATTGTCGGGCTACCGACCATTGAATGTAGGGCAGGGGCGTACCCCTGCCGTTTTTGTTGGGTACAATTCAGCTATTGTACAAAACCAAGTCATTTACCACTTTATAAAGCTCATCATGCCATTTGGTAAATCGTTCTCTGATGCCGTCATTCCATTCATATGGCCTTTCATGGATATAATCATCAATAAATGTGAAAATTTCATCATTGACTATCGGCGGTTCATTCTGCATATACAGGTCAATTACCAAAAACTTGTTAAACTCAATAATATGATGCTTTAACAGCAAATATCGTTTCAGCGCAATCAATGTTGAATTGACAAACGATGTTGAATCATACTCAAAAGGAGGCTCTGAATCTACCCATTCCTGAAAATTCAATATATCTGCCTTTACTGCATTCCAATCCGGCATAGGTATATCGTCTACATCGTATTGTCCGAAAATCAATCTGCCCTGCGTTTTAAGTCTAAGAATTTCCTGAATAAGTTCCTCTTCTTTTATGTACGGAGGAAACAGCATTTCTTCCGCAAACACAATTGCGCCAAAACCCTTTGGAACGTCATATTTCTGCTGATAGCGGTTTGCTATCAGCTCTATTGTTTCGATAACGGGAGCTATATCCTCTCTACGAAAACTTGTAATAACCGCTGTATCAATATCGCTCTGTCCCGGTCGATAATAGTTGCTTCCAAGAGAGCCAATCACATACACCGCCTTGATTTTACCGGGATATTTACTTTCAAGTTCTTCCGAAAATTCTTTTGCTATCCGAATAGCTTCATCAAAAGATAACATACTAACCACTCCTGTAATCGATGCATTTGGTCATCAATTTTTATCCTTACTTTGCGGCAGGGGCACGCCCCTGCCCTACGAATATTATTTAATTTTACGCATTGGTGTTTTTATATCAGCCGTTTTCCATACCTATCGCCGGAACGGCCATTGCCTCATGCTCCAGCCAGCCGCCAACCACCTTGCCGCTCTCAACGAATTGTTCGGTGCGGCCAAGGCTGTCCGTAACATCAAAGACAACCCGAAAGGCATCGCCCTCCTTGAGCGCAACTTCAAAATAATCATCCTCAATAGATGCACAGAAGCTTTGCGTATCATCTTCACTCTGCGTTATGGTCATGTCCTCAGCGAAAACCTCAACATCATTGACATAGGCCGATATATGCGCCTTAACCGGGCGGAACAGCTTGGGGTACGCGGACATTATATCCACAAATGCCTGCTCGGCGCGCGCAGTGGTTCGTTCAACGCCGAAGCTCCTTGTGGTGATGGCAAAGGGCGTGGTGAGATTATAGGCATAAAGCTTGAAGTTGTCCTCGTCAAGGGTGTGCAGAGTCTCCACGAACTGTTCCTTTATGGTACCATCAGTTTCCATGATACGGACGCTAAGCTCCGTGACATAATTCATTGGCAGAGTCATCAGCACGGAAAATTCGGGGCCTTCCGACCAATCGCTGTCCGCCTTGCCCGTTCCGCCATCTTCTGTGCGCCACTGGGCGGCAAATTGAAGCTGACTGCCCGCCTTATATTCCTTCAGTGATGCATCGATCCGCAGTGTGACCGTTCCGTGGTGCAGATTAAAGGCTGCCAGTTCCCAATTAAATGTGTTGAGCAGCTTGGCTTCCTCCGTCAGCACAGAGTAAATAGTATCGCGTATCTGTCCGTTCAGATTGCTCTGCTGATTATTCACCTGCGTTTGTAGGCGCGCAACATCACTATTCAGCATTCTCACAGAGCTGCGCAGGGAGTTTATCTGCGAGAAAAGAACGATAACAACCACTACGGCGACTATAGCCACAGACAGATCCAATCCCCAGCGTTTCAGCCACGACTGCTCTTTTTTCTCCGCAGCAATTTCCTCGGCGTATCTATCGAGTATCGCTTCCAGCCGTTCTTCGTCCGTTTTTTCCTCGCTGTGCTTTTTATCCTCATCTTCCGGCGCGGCTGCATCTTCCACACCCAGAAGCTGTCCAACGGTTATGCCGAAAATGCGGCTCATGGCAATAAGTGTATCCAGCTCGGGTATGCCGTTATCGCCCTCCCATTTCGACACAGCCTGACGGGAAACGCCCAACAGCTCGCCCATGCGTTCCTGCGATATGCCCATTTGCTTTCTTAGTTCCTGTATGCGCTGTCCAAGAGTCACAGACATCGCCTCCTTTCGTCCGCATAATAGCTTATGCTGTTCATTTTGACCACCATCGCGCCGTTTCTTTTTGTCAACGGAGCGTTGCGGCGCCCTTTTTGTAAGCATATCACACTTTTTCTCGCATTAAAACAACTTCTTTTACCTACACTCGCCAAAACGGCGGGGGCACGCCCCCGCCCTACGTTCAGACAATAAGTCTTGCGTTTACACCGTAGGGCTGAGGCGTGCCTCAGCCGTCACCGCACCCCCGCAAATAATATATCGATTGTGAGTAATATATCTCCCCAAACGGATTATTATCTGCTATAATGGGCGCATATAATATTTTAATGTTCAGGAGGAAACATTTATGTCTTTGGATAAGAACAGAGCCTGGAAGCTTCTTGAGGATATCAGCTTCGTGCGCGTTGCAGGCACCCCCGAGGAGCTGAAGGCAGCGGAGATCATCAAGGCCGCCTGCGAGGCAGCCGGCGTTCCCGCAGTCATCGAAGATTTTGAGATCGACGTAGCCACCATCACCACCGCTACTCTCGAGGTTCTCGAGCCCGAGTATCACGCATACCCCGTTATCGGTATCGGCAAGACCAAGAGCACTCCCGCTGAGGGCATCGTAGGCGGCTTCAAGTACATAGAGGACGGCGCCGACGCCAACCTCACCGACGTTGAGGGCAAAATCGTTCTCATGCAGGGTCGTGGTATGCCCGACCTGTTCGAGAAGCTGGAGAAGAAGGGCGCGCTGGGCTACATCGCCATCGCCGGCAACATGTACGAGGACGAGAGCATCAA
>CAYYLZ010000066.1:0-10796 GCA_964472725.1 uncultured Oscillospiraceae bacterium | reverse complement strand
CGCCCCACTGCCGCTCTTGTTGCAGCTATTGAGGAAGCTATCGTTGCCGCCGGCGGTTGGACCGCTGTTGGCCCCCGCCGCTTTGAGAAGTACGGCGCTGTAAACGCATTCACCAATGACAACTATGCTACCGCCGCCAAGGAAAAGGACGGCGAGCCCCTGATCCTGCACAAGTTCAAGACCGGCAGCAAGTGGCAGGGTCCCGACGGCAAGATCTGGTGGATCCCCGTTGTCGAAGTATTCGATATGCGCTGCTTCGAGTGGGACGGCGAGAAGTACATCGGCGAGATGGTCGAAATCAACCCCAATTCCGACTATGCCAAGGCAATGGTCGAAGTAAAGTAAGGAGGAGCAGACAAAATGGCTAAAGAAAGAATTACTCACAGCATATGCGTCGGCGGCCCCCTTACCATTCATACCGTGGATGGCGTTATCCGCCGCGTACGCCCCATCGTTCTTGACGATACCGATCCTCAGGGTTGGGTCATCAAGGCAAGAGGCAAGGAATACACCCCCCAGAGAAAGACCACCCTTTCTCTCCTCGGCTTCACCGAGAAGGACAGAACCTATGCTTATGACCGCGTAAAGTATCCCATGATCCGTGAGGACTTCGTTGAGACTGCCGACGGTCAGAACAGAAACGCAGAGAACCGCGGTAAGTCCAACTACCGCCGTGCTTCCTGGGACGAGGCTCTCGGCCTTGTTGCCCGTGAGATCAAGCGTATCCAGGGCACCTACGGCAAGGAAGCTGTTACCGCTATCACTTCTTCCCACCACAGCTGGGGTCTTGTAGGTTACAAGATCTCCCTCTTCAACCGCTTCTTCAGCATGCTGGGCTACACCCGTATCGCTGATAACCCCGACTCCTGGGAAGGCTTCCACTGGGGTACTCCCCACACCTACGGTTACTACTGGCGTCTTGGCGGTCCCGAGCCCTTCGATATGCTGCACGACGCTATGAAGAACACCGAGACCATGATCATGTGGTCCCACGACCCCGACACCACCCGTGGCGGCTACTCCGCTCAGGAGTCTGCTCTGTGGCGCTGGTGGATGAAGGAAATGGGTATCCAGTTCATCTACATCGATCCCTTCAACAACTTCTCCTCCGTAAAGCAGGCTGACAAGTGGATCGGCCCCCGCATGGGCACCGACGCCGCTCTCTGCGAAGCTATCGCTTACGTTTGGATCACCGAGGGTACTTACGACAAGGAGTACATAGCAAAGCACGGCCACCGCTTCGACGAGTGGGCTGACCACATTCTTGGTAAGGGCGTAGACGCTACTCCCAAGACTCCCGCATGGGCAGAGGAGATCACCGGCGTTAAGGCAGCCGACATCAAGGCTATCGCACGTCGCTGGGCTTCCACCAAGACCATGGCCGGTTCCGGTATGCGCGGCGGCTTCGGCGGCGCCTGCCGTACCGTTGGCGGCACCGATTACGCTCGTCTGCTGGTTTCCCTCCTTGCAATGCAGGGCATGGGCAAGCCCGGTCAGAACATGTGGACCGGTACCTGCGGCGCTCCCATGAACTACAACTTCTGGTTCGGCGGCTACTCCGATCCTCTGGCTTCCATCGCCAAGTCTCCCATTGCTGATCACCCCGCTGTAAACAGCGTTCAGCAGACCCTTTACCGTACCAATCTCCCCGATGCAGTTCTTGACGGTCACTATGAGTGGCTCGGCGAGGGCTTCTGCGGCGGCGGTCTCGACTTCGAGTTTACCCGTCACGTATATCCCATGCCCGGCTGCAGCGAGGTTAAGATGTTCTGGCGTTACGGCGGCTCCTTCATGGGCACCATGCTTGACACCAACAAGTGGGTCAAGATGTACCAGAGCCCCAAGCTCGAGTTCGTTGTAAACCAGGATACTCACATCAACCCCGAAGGCCGTATGGCTGACGTTATCCTCCCCGCATGCACCAACCTCGAGCGTGTGGACATCGGTGAAGTCGGTAACTCCGGTAACGGCGGTTACTGCTCTCACTCTCAGACCGGCAACAGCTGGCAGGTAGTTGTATACCAGGATAAGGCAATCGAGCCCCTGTGGGATTCCCGTTCCGACTTCTGGATCTTCTCCCAGGTCGCTGCACGCCTTGGCTGGGGCGAAGAGTTCACCGAAGGCAGAGACGAAGAAGCATGGGCAAAGCGCTTCTATCAGTTCTCCGACCTTCCCAAGCACATGACTTGGGAAGACTTCAAGAAGAAGGGCTACTTCATTCCCGCTGTTTCCTTCAAGGAAGAGAACAAGGATCCCAAGACCGGTCTCTACGAGAAGTGGGATGAGCATCCCGGCTTCCAGTGGTTCGCCGAGGAGCGTCCCTGCGATACTCCCAACCACAAGATCTTCCAGGAGGAAGGCAAGCTCGGTACCCTCACCGGTAAGTTTGAGTTCGTCTCCGAGTCCATGCTCTATTGGGAGCCCGACGACGAGATCCGTACCCCCATCGCTCAGTATAAGGATTCCTGGGAAGGCCACAAGTCTGTTTCCGCAGACAAGTTCCCCTACCAGCTCATGTCCCCCCATCCTCGTTTTGACTATCACACCCACTATCAGCAGCATGCGACCTGGCTGTGGGAGATCCCCCAGAACCGCCGCCTCGTAAACGGCAACCCCTACCTGGTAGCACGTATCAACCCCGTAACTGCTGAGAAGAAGGGCATCAAGGAAGGCGACATCGTGGCTCTGTTCAACGGCCGCGGTACCGTCCTCTGCTCCGCTCACATCACCCGCCGCGTATATCCCGAGACCATTCATGCCTACACCTCTTCCGGTATCTACAACCCCGTTGAGTACGGCAAGTATGGCAGCGTAGATAAGGGCGGCTGCGTCAACGTTCTCACTCCCGGCCGTCTGATGGGCGACTACATCCCCGCCATGGTTCCCAACTCCTGCAACATCGATGTCGAGAAGGCAGAAGCTGATCCCAATCCCGGCCAGGGCTTCGAGTTCATCATCGACTCTCTGGAGATGCAGAGCAAGTTCCGCTGCGAAAAGACCTCTGCTGAGGCAGACCAGATTTTCGGCGAGAAGGAGGCAAAATAAATGAAATACGGTATAGCTATTGATTCTTCCCGCTGCATGGCCTGCTACGCCTGCTTTATGGCTTGCAAGGACGAGCATTGCGGCTGGGATACCACTGTTTCCAAGGCACAGCCCCACATGGGTCAGTTTTGGATGAACATCGTTGAGTGGGAACGCGGCGACAACGAGCGTCACATCAAGACCGCTACTGTCCCCACCCCCTGCTCTCACTGCGACAACCCCGCTTGCATGGCAGCTGCCAAGGACGGCGCTGTTTACAAGCGTGCAGACGGCATCGTTATCATCGATCCTGAGAAGGCCAAGGGCCAGAAGCAGATCGTTGAGGCTTGCCCCGTAGGCGCAGTTTATTGGAACGCCGAGCTTGAGATCCCCCAGAAGTGTACCATGTGCGCACACCTGCTGGACGATCCCGATTATCCCGGCAAGGAGCCCCGCTGCGTAGAAGCCTGCCCCAACCAGGCTCTCGTATTCGGCGATCTGGACGACCCCAACAGCGAAGTTTCCAAGAAGATCGCTGCCGGCAAGGTCACCCAGCTTGAGGCTCTCGGCAACGCAGGTTCCAGCGTTGTCCATCTGAATGTTCCCTCTGCTTTCATCGCAGGTACCGTTTTCTATCCTGCTGAGGAAGAGGAAGTTTACATCGGCGCTCAGGTCAAGGCTACCTGCGAGTGCGGCACCGTCTTTGAGACCGTGACCAACTGGGCCGGCGATTACGAGTTCGAGGATCTGCCCAAGAACAAGAAGTTCGCCGTCGAGATCACCACCAAGGATCACAAGACCGTTAACTTCGACGTAGTTACCGACGCTGACCACTACTTCGAGACCTATCTCGAGAAGTAATTACCCACAATTAAAGATCCCGCCCGGCGAAAGTCGGGCGGGATTTTTGCGGTAACGCAATAAGAATCCTTTCGGAGGGAATAGAAAATGAACGTCACCAACCTTTCCGCCAGCGAGGCTCTGGCAAAGCTGAAAGAAGGCAACAACAGCTATATTCATGAGCATTACACCAAGGAAGTGCACCTGCGGGATATCATCGACCTTGATGATAACGGTCAGCACCCCTTCGCAACCGTAATTACCTGCTCTGATTCCCGTGTCCCGCCCGAGCTCATTTTCAACTGCGGCCTTGGCGAAATATTCACCATACGCACTGCCGGAAACGTGGTTTCTGACTTCGAGATAGGCTCTGCGGAATACGCTGCCGAGCATCTGCACACGAACCTCATCGTAGTAATGGGCCACCTGCACTGCGGCGCGGTGGCAAGCGCCTGCGAGGAGCATGGCGAAGTGGGCGGCTATCTGGGTCACATTATGCATGAGATAGAGACCTCCGTTGAGGAAGCCAAGCGCTGCGCCCACTGCGGCGAGGAGATCACGGAGCTGGCCGAGAACTACAATATCGACCACACGGTGAATATACTCAAGAACAACGAGGTCATCAAGAGCATGCCCGAGGTTCTCGTAATAGGCGCAAAGTACAATACCCACACCGGTGTTGTAGAATTTTTCGAGTAAATGTGACATTTGCAACATCTTTGGACGCGAAGAGGCGCTATCATATAAGTGAAAGAGGCCCCTTGATAAAAATAATGTCCGGAGGTGTTCACATGCGTGATGCAAGATGTCCCGGAGTTGAAAACTACAAAACTCCCATTATAATTGACAAGATTTGTCCCAACTGCGGCGCGGACGTGGAGCTTTTCTCCATTGATACCGAAATGGCCTGCGAAAATTGCGGTTTTGTGGTCTATAATGACACCATGTCCTGTGTGAAATGGTGTAAGTACGCAAGGAATTGCTTTGGCGATGAGCTGTATGAAAAGCTCAATAAGCTTGCGAAGGAGGACGCAGCATGATCAGACGTATTGTTAAAATAAATGAAGAGCGCTGCAACGGCTGCGGCCTGTGCGCCGAAGCCTGCCACGAGGGCGCTATCGGCATAATAGACGGCAAGGCAAAGCTGCTGCGTGACGATTACTGCGACGGTCTGGGCGATTGCCTGCCCGCCTGCCCCATGGACGCCATAAGCTTCGAGGAGCGCGAGGCGCTGCCCTATGACCACGAGGCTGTTCAGGCGGCGATGGCCGCAAGAAAGCAGGCGGCAAGCGAAAAGCTGCCCTGCGGTTGCCCCGGCACCGAGTGCAGGGAGGTGGCTGCCTCCGGTGAGCCTGCGGCGGCAAATGTGCCCGGTCGGCTCAGCCATTGGCCTGTGCAGATAAAGCTGCTGCCCGTGAACGCCAAGTTCTTCGACGGCGCGGATATCCTTATCGCCGCCGACTGCACCGCCTATGCCTACGGCAACTTCCACAATGATTTCATCAAGGGTCACGCCACCCTTATCGGCTGCCCCAAGCTGGATAACTACGATTACGCCGAGAAGCTGGGCGCTATATTCGCCGCCAACAATGTCAAGTCCGTCACCCTGACCCGCATGTTCGTGCCTTGCTGCGGCGGCATGGAGGTTGCGGTGAAGAAGGCCATCGAGCTTAGCGGCAAGAAGCTGCCCCTGCGAGTGGTCACCATCTCCGCCGAAGGCGAGATACTCAAGGACGTAGTTGGATAATTGATAATGTTGTGCGGTAAATTGCTGCATCAAAACTTTGTCATGCTGAGGCTTTGCCGAAGCATCTCCGCATCCTGCTGCGGAGACCATCAAGGACGCAATAGCTGATAATTGAGAATGTCCCTTGTCTGTTATGCAGACAGGGGACATTTTTTGCTTGTATAATATTTTATTTTGACCTTGCAGGGCTGAGGCCTGCCTCAGCCGCTTATTGGTTTAGCTCCGGCAGAAAAACAAAAACAGAACAGGCAGGCTTGTTCCCTACGATGATATTTGGAAAATTCAGAGCAATAACGATTATGCGGAAATCTAAAAACTTGATGTAGGGCTGCTTGCCCTCAAGCCGCCGCAATATAATGACCACCACCGCAAAAACCATAACCCGCAAAATCTCCCGACCCGCACCTATAATTATCAATTATCAATTAATAAACAGCAAAAACGTCCCGTACCGTTAGACGATGCGGGACGCTCTGTATTTTATATCACTTGTACTTGCTGATCTCGGGGCGGGGCTGACCGAAGAAGAACATTGCCACGAGGCCGGGGCCGGTGTGGCTGCCGATGGTGGCGCCGATGTAGGTGTAGAATACGTCCTTGAAGCCGAACTCAGCCTGAAGCATATCGCCGAAGCGCTTGGCGCGCTCGGGGCAGTCGGAGTGGCTGATGTAAAGGGTATTCTCGGCGGCGTTGGTAACAAGATCGCCCACCAGCTCGCGAACTCTGCGCTCGGTGGCCTTCTCGCCGCGAGCCTTATCGATGCTTACCAGCTTGCCGGCGGGGTCAAGGGTGAGAATGGGGTTGATGTTCAGCACGGTGCCAACAACGGCGCTGGTCTTGCTGACGCGGCCGCCGCGGTGGAGATACTTCAGGTCGCCGGTGGTGTAGAATACGTCAACATTGTGGCGCACTTCCATGAGCCAGTCGTAGCATTCCTGCACGGTCTTGCCCGCCTCGCGAAGCTTGGCGGTTTCAATGCAGAGCATGCCGTAGGAAGCGGAAGCGCCAAGGGTGTCAACCAGATAGATCTCGGCGTCGGGGTGCTCCTCGAGGATCATCTGCTTTGCGATCTCGGCGTTGGAGTAGGTGCCGGAAATGCCGCTGCCCAGGGAGAGGTGGAGAATGGGCAGCTTCTCGGCCAGCAGGGGAGTCCAGAAGTCAACGAACTCGGAGGCGTTGATCTGGCTGGTCTTGGGCACTGCGCCGTCAACCATCTTGCCGTAAAGCTCCTGAACGGTCTCCACGGTCATGCCGTCGGTGAAGATAGTGTCGCCAATGGCGTAATGCATCTTGAGGGGAATAATATCGTACTTCTTGCAGGTGTCCAGCATCAGGTCGCTGCCGGAGTCGGTGCAGAGCAGAAAGGTGTTCATTTGAGGTGTCCTCCTGTGTAATGTTTTCGCGGCAATTAATTGCCGCGCCTTGATGTTTTGATTATACCATGGCGGCGGCAAAAACTGTCTATACTTCACGGGAAAACGCCTCTACTATAAAAAATATTAAAAATAGAGCTTAAAAATCCAACTCTACCCCCGGTAGAAACGGCTAAAAAAGTCTTTATTTCTGCGGGTTTTTGACTATTGCAAAAAATTGCGGTCTGTTGTATCATATAAATATGAATGACGAAATGATTAAGGCAAATGTTGCCAAAAATATAAGCTGGTATCGCAAGGAAAAGGGCATGACCCAAGCCGAGCTCGCGGAAATACTTAACTACTCTGATAAATCCGTGTCAAAATGGGAGCGCGGCGAGGGCCTGCCGGACATTTGTGTCCTTGCCGCAATAGCGGAGCTTTTCGGCGTTACAATAAACGACCTTATCGGCAGCGAGGAGCCCAAGCTGCCCGAGCCGGTGAACAAGACTCCCCAGCGTCTGCTTATTCTGCTCATGTCCATGGGACTTGTGTGGCTGGTGGCGATGGTGGGCTTTTTCGCCGTGGAGCTTATCATTCCCGGAATGAGCAAGGCGTGGCTCATAATGATGTGGGCGATCCCGGTTTCCTGCATCGTGTCCATCGTGTTCTCGGAGCTGTGGTGGCCTCTTATCCCGCGGCTTATAAGCGCCAGTGCGCTGATATGGTCGCTGGCCTGCTGCGTGTTCCTTACATTTACCCTGCAGAATATGTATATGATATTTATTGTGGCGGGCGTGGTGCAGGTGCTGGTAGTCATGTGGTATATTTATCTGCATAATCGCCGCGTGCGCACAGTTTGAAGAATTCGCCGTAAGCTGTAATGAAAGGATGATGAGCACATGAAAATTCCTGTTTTTACCGGCAGCGGTACCGCAATGATAACGCCTTTTGATAGGGACAACAAAATCGACTACGCCAAGATGGCGGAGCTTATCGACCTGCAGTATGCCGGCGGTACCTCCGCGATAATCGTTAACGGAACTACCGGCGAGAATGCCACCCAGCCCCTCGACGAGCATGAAGCCTTTGTGGATTTCTGCGTTAAGCACACCGCAGGCCGCATGAAGGTCATCTCCGGCGTGGGCAGCAACGATACAATGACCTCCATTCGCCTTGCCCGCAGCGCCGAGGCCTCGGGCGTGGACGGCATACTCATGGTAACGCCCTATTACAACCGCAGCACTCAGGCGGGTCTGGTTCAGCATTTTACATACGTTGCCGACCGCGTGAACGTGCCTATGATACTCTATAATGTACCGAGCCGCACCACTGTTTCCATTTCTGCAGATACCTATAAAATATTGTCCCGGCACCCCAACATCAACGGCGTCAAGGAAGCCTCCGGCGACCTGAGCCTTTTTGCGCGTACCCGCTCCGTCTGCGGCGACGAGCTGAACGTGTGGAGCGGCAACGACGACAATACCGTGGCGCTGATGGCCATGGGCGCGGTGGGCGTTATCTCCGTGGCGTCCAATATCCTGCCCAAGGTGGTAGCGGAGCTGTGCGAGCTTTGCCTGAAGAATGATTTCAAGGCCGCCACCGCCCTCTACTGCAAATACGCCGACTTCTTTGAAAAGATGTTCATCGAGGTCAACCCCGTGCCCGTCAAGACGGCTATGAATATGCTGGGCATGGAGGTGGGTGAGTTGCGTCTGCCCCTGTGGAAGATGGGCGACGATAACGCCGCCAAGCTCCGTAAGTGCCTTGAAAGCTACGGACTGCTGAAATGAATTGATAATTGATAATGTCCCTTGTCTGTTATGCAGACGAGGGACTTTTTTATGTTTATATATTCATCGTCATCCAGAGGCCCGAAGGGCCGAAGGATCCCCCAAATGACCGCAACGCATGTCGTTGCTGCGGCACATTAAACCGGGGGATTCCTCGCTTCGCTCGGAATGACGTTCTTTAATATAAGTATTTCCTTAAAATAATAAAACGTGTCAGTGAATGTCAGTTGCTGCCTGTGATACGGTAAAGAAAAAATTCCCAAGGAGGATATTTATGATAGCAAGAGATGAGAAATATTTTTACGCACAGATAGTTTGGGATTTTTTCGACGACAGCAGACTGCAGTACATTGAAAGCCTGCCCGACGGACTGCTTTACAGCTTTTTCTATATCCGTCTTCTGCTGCGCAGCATAAAAAGCGAGGGGCGGCTGCGGGTTAGCGAGAAAATACCCTGCAACGACAAAATGCTGGCAAAGCTCACAGGATTTGATGTGGATATAGTGTCAGCCGCTATGGAGCACCTGAAGGAACTGGAACTTGTTGAACTGTGGGAAGATGGAACGGTATATCTTGCGGATTTCGATAAGTTTGTGGCTTCGGAAAGCAAGTGGGCAGGGTATAAGCGCAAGCAGAGAAACAAGGATAATGAAGATACCGTGTCCAATGATTGTCCAACGAATGTCCAAGAAGTGTCCAATGATTGTCCAAACAGTGTCCAGGAGATGTCCGGACAATGTCCAACAGAGATAAATACAGAGATAAAGACAAATACAAATACAGATACAGAGAAAGAGAGAGAAAACGCGCCGGGGGCGCGCACACGCTCTCGCTCTCCTGAGAAAAGTGATGTTAAGAAAACGTACGGAAGCTACGGATGGGTGGAGCTGACGGGCGCGGAGTACACGCAGCTTTTGAACGAGCTGGGTGAGGCGGAGCTTGCCCGATGCATAAGCTACATAGACGAAAGCGCCCAAAGCACGGGCAACCGTAACCATTGGCAGGACTGGGCGCTGGTGCTGCGCCGCTGCAGCCGTGAACAATGGGGCATGCGGCAGGAAAAGTCAGCCGACAGGCAGCATACGGGCACCATCGGGTATCATCCCGAAGAGGACGAATACAACGATTACGGTAAGCCCGAAGACCCTGTTACCGAGCTTGAACGAATGAAGGAGTACCTCGCAAAGCTAAAGGGGAGAAATGAAACGACCCCCGACCAATAAAGGTCGGGGGCCTGAGAAATATTAAACTCTGTTCCACTTGACGCCGTTGGGGATATCGGTTATCTCGATGCCCCTGGCTTTCAGTTCATCACGGATACGGTCGGCCTCGGCAAAATTCTTGGCCTTCTTAGCGTCACGGCGGGCAAGGCAGAGCGCCTCAATTTCGGCGTCCTCCTCACCGGTCTCGGAAATGACCGCGAAAGAGGCAACAGCGGCGGCCTTGGCCTTTGCGTCGGCCTCACGCTTTACGGCGGCCTTTTCGATAAGGTTGAGGCTGAGAACTGTGTCGAAATCAGCCAGCGCGGCCAGCTTGGTGACGTCGGTGGTCTTTGCCTTGAGAACGTCGTAAACGGCGGTCACGGCAAGGGAAGTGTTCAGGTCGTTATCAAGAGCGGCGGCGAACTTCTCCTTGAGGGCTGCCAGCGCCTCGGCTTCAACCTCGCCTGCGGCGGGGTCAAGAGCGGCGATCTTGGCAATGAGCTTGCCGAAGGCAACAACTGCGTTGTCAAGGTTCTCCCAGGAGAACACCAGGGATTTGCGGTAGTGGCTCTGCAGGCAGAAGAAACGGTAAACCAGGGGGTCGTAGCCCTTTTCTTCCAGCAGGGAAACGGTGAGGAACTCGCCCTTGGACTTGCTCATCTTGCCGTCGTTGGTGTTGAGATGGTGCACGTGCATCCAGTAGTTGCACCATTTGTGACCCAGATAGCTCTCGGACTGGGCAATCTCGTTGGTGTGGTGGGGAAAGGCGTTGTCGATGCCGCCGCAGTGGATATCAAGATCCTCACCCAGATGTTTCATGGAAATGCCGGAGCACTCGA
>CAYYLZ010000065.1:0-10825 GCA_964472725.1 uncultured Oscillospiraceae bacterium | reverse complement strand
TTGCGTTTTCGGTTCTGCGCATAGCGTCGTCGGCGTAGTCGTTGGCAGCCTTCTTCAAGGAAGCTGCACGGCTGTCGGCAGCCTCAAGGATCTCGGCGGCGCGCATCTTGGACGCTCTTACGATAGTCTGCTCCTCGACCATGCGCTTTGCGTGCTCTTCGGCAGCCTTACGCATATTGTCGGCTTCCTTCTTCGCGTTGGCGATAAACTCGGAGCGAGCGTTTACAAGGCGCTTAGCCTCGGCAACTTCTGCGGGAAGCTGAGCCTTGATCTCTTCCAGCAAATCAAGAGCCTTGTCACGTTCAATGACGCACTTTTCCGCGCCGAGAGGAAGTCCCCACGCGTCAGAAACCATATTATACAGTTCATCAATAAGTTCAGTTATCCCGTTTGCCATTATTATCCTCCATTCCGCCGCTTGCGCGGCACAATTAAATACGTAATTTATTTATAGGGCTTACTTTTTGCCTGCCACCCTGTCCTCGATGGCTTCTATCAGTTCCCGGGGCGCAAACTCGGTAAGGTCGGCACCGAAGGCTGCCATTTCCTTTACCGCGCTGGAGCTGAGGTACATGTACTTTTCGCTGGCTGCCAGGAAGAAGGTCTCCAGTTCCGGATTTATCTTCTTGTTAATGATAGCCATCTGGCATTCCTTTTCATAGTCGGAGAGGGCACGCAGGCCGCGGACAACGGCAACCGCGCCTTTCTCACGCGCATACTCGGCCACAAGGCCGTCCCAGGAATCCACCTCTACATTATCGAACCGAGCCGTTACCTGCTTTATCTGCTCAACTCTTTCCTCATTGGTGAACATGGGCTTCTTGACGGAATTTACCATTACGCACACGATAAGCTTATCGAACACCTTGGAGGCTCTCTTTATAAGGTTGAGATGGCCCAAAGTGATGGGGTCGAAGCTGCCCGGATATACCGCAATTTTCATATCTGTATCAGTCCTTTACAGGCGGGTGTATACCGTGATCTTCACCTTGCCGTATCTGTATGTTTTAAGGCGCTGGTAAGGCGCTTCAAGCTCCGGCAGCTCAGTTTCCGCCGAAGATTCACATACTATTATACCACCTGTATTCAATTTGTCAAACTTAACTATATTCTGCAGAGAATTTTCCAAAAGTGTCGTAGCGTAAGGTGGATCAAGGAAAATCAGGTCGAATTTTTCACGTCCGGCAAGGAAGCTGACGGAGTCGCCCTGCACTACTCTGCCGTTTTCCAGCTGGGTCTTTTTAAGGTTATCCTTCACCAGCTTTACGGCAGCCTTGCTCTGGTCTACGAACACGCAGCTTTCCGCGCCGCGGCTCAGTGCTTCGATGCCAAGCTGACCGGTGCCCGCGAAAAGGTCAAGCACCTTGCGACCCTCGATGTCAAACTGGATTATATTGAATATAGACTCCTTCACATTGTCCGTGGTAGGACGGATATCTATGCCCTCGGGCTCTATGAGCTTTCTGCCTCTGGCTATTCCGGTTATAACTCTCATATGTTTTTTCCTCCGTGGTAATATTCATATATGGCTTTGGCGGTGGGTTTAGGCACCACCGCCGCAAGCTCCGCTTCGCTTGCGGCCTCTATTGCCTTCACGCTTTTGAAGGTTTTCAGCAGTTTCGTTCTCCGCGCCTCACCCACGCCGGGTATTTTTTCAAGGCTGGAGCCGTAGCTGTTTTTCGTGTGGAGCTTATGATGATACTCTATGGCAAAGCGGTGGGTCTCCTCCTGTATACGTCCGATGAGCGAGAACACCGCTGTGTTGCCGGATATGCCTATTTCCCTGCCGTCGGGCGCCGTAAGGGCGCGGGTACGGTGACGGTCGTCCTTGACCATGCCGAAAACAGGCACGGAAACGCCCAGCGCGTTTATGGTTTTCACCGCCATGTCGGCGTGAACGCTGCCGCCGTCCACCAGCAGCAGATCGGGCAGGGTGGAAAACTTCTCGTCGCCCTCAAGGTAGTGGGTAAAGCGGCGGGTCAGCACTTCCTCCATGCTGTGATAGTCGTCCTGCCCCTCTATGGTCTTTATTTTGAACCGTCGGTAATCCCGCTTGAGGGGCTTGGCGTTTTCGAAAACCGTCATTGAGCCGACCACGTCCGCTCCGGCGGTATTGGATATATCGTAGGCCTCGATACGGCGGGGTATTTCGGCAAGCCCCAGGGAGTTTTTCAGCCACTCCAGCGTTTTGGAAATGCGCTCCTCCCTGTTGGTGACCCGCTCGCACTCCTCGGCGGCGTTGATATTTGCCGTAGCCACCATCTTCTGCTTTTCGCCCCGCTTGGGAACGGTGACGCTCACCCGCTTTGCAAAGTTCTCGGACAGGAACTGCCCCAACTGATCCATATCCTCCGGCTCCGCGGGCAGGTATATATTCCTCGGGCATACTCCGCGAATTGCGTAATACTGGCGCACAAGCTGGGAAAGCACCTCTCCGTCGTCCTCCTCGAAGGGCAGCTCCAGCACCTCCTGATCCTTGTCCAGCAGCTGCCCCTGAATGAAGTGCAGCACCACGAAACAGCTCTTCGCCGTTCCACGGACAAAGCCGATAACATCGGTGTCGGCGTTGGCAGCGTTCTGCACCAGCTGCTTGTTGGAAAGTCCGGCAACGGCGCGCATACGGTCACGCAGCTCGGCGGCTACCTCAAACCGCAATTCTTCCGCGGCGGCTTCCATCTGCTTTTCAAGGCTGCGGCAAAGCTCGGATGTGCGTCCGTCAAAAATCAGTATGGCCTCGCCGATGGTGGTGCGGTAGGCTTCCGCGTTGGGATTGCCCCGGCAGTAGCCCGCGCACAGCCCCATGTGGTGATTGAGGCAGGGTCGCCCCTTGCCTATTTCGGCGGGGAATTTTCTGCTGCAGGTGGGCAGCTTCAGCGCCTTGCTCACCGCGTCAAGGGCATCATAAAGGCTGCTGCGGCTGCTGAAGGGGCCAAGATACTTCGCCCCGTCGTTCTTCCCCTTTCCCACAACGGTGAAGCGTGGGTATTCCTCCCGCATATCCACCCGCAGGAACGGGTAGCCCTTATCGTCCTTGAGCAGAATATTGTATTTGGGTTTATGGTGCTTGATGAGCTGGTTTTCCGTCACCAGCGCCTCAAACTCGGAGTTGACCACGATTGTGTCAAAGTGGTCGATATGAGCCACCATCGCCGCGGTCTTTGCGTTGTGTCCGTTTTCACGGAAGTAGCTGCTAACGCGGCTGCGCAGCGCCTTGGCCTTGCCAACGTAGATGACCGTGCCGCTTTTGTCCATCATTATATAGACGCCAGGCAGCAGCGGCAGCGAGTGGGCCTTTTGTTTCAGTTCTTCAAAATTCATAGGCAATCCTCCATGCGGCACTGCCGCACAAATAGTCCTAATAATTCCTCGAGCATGGAGGATTTTGCCATCATCTGCGGTTGCCGCAAAGCGGCGAGCAGATGGGCTTTTTTCAATGAATTGAGTGCTCTTAGCACTCAATCCCTGTAAAGTCAAAATCGGGAATAAACTCCTCACCGGCGGACTCCATATCCTGAAAGAAGCCCTCGAATATACCGCTTCTGTCCATGTAGTCCTGAATTTCCCCGTACTCCGCCTCGCTGAGCCGTCGGTTTATTTCGGGATACTCCCACGCTCTGCCGCAGGGGGTATACTGGCTCATAAGGCTGAAAAGAATGCTGCCCGGCAGGAAGCTTTCGTCCACCCAGTCGATAACACCCTTGGAGTTTTCAAGCTGACCGGGCAGGATAAGGTGGCGTATGACAACGCCGCTTTCAAGCATACCCTCATCGTCCAGCACGTAGTCGCCGGTCTGGCGGTACATCTCCATAATGGCGGCCTTGGCCGTTTCCACGTAATCCCCCGCGCCGGAATATTTCCGGGCAATGGCGTTATCGGAATATTTCATATCGGGCAGGTATATCTGCACCTTGCCCTCCAGCATTTTCAGCGTTTCCACGCTCTCGTAGCCACCGCAGTTATATACCACGGGCAGTCCGATGGGCTGTTCCAGCGCCTCAGCGATGGCAGCTGCGTAGTGAGTGGGGTTGACGAGGTTGATATTATGCACGCCGCTGTCGGCAAGGCGCAGGAAAATATCCCGAAGCTGCGCCACCGTCACCGGGCGGCCCTTCATGCTGCTGCTTATCTCGTAATTCTGGCAGAACACGCATTTCAGCGAGCAGCCGGAGAAGAACACCGCGCCGGAACCTTTTTCGCCGCTGATGCAGGGTTCCTCCCAGTAATGGGCGGCGGCGCGGGCAATGAGCACCTGCTCACCCATGCCGCATACGCCGGTCTTGCCGCCGGCTCTGTCTGCTCCGCAGCGACGGGGACACAGTGTGCAGTTGGACATATCAAAGGGCATGGTTTCACCTCGTGCTATTGTACTTTAATTTAATAATTATACCGTAATTTTACCCTGAACACAATAAAAATCGACCCTTTCATCACTGAAAAGGTCGATTTATTTTGTTGTGGAATTGGAAGTTTGCGTTTAACCTTCCCCTGCGAGGAATTCACCACACTCCACCGTCATTCCGAGCCCGCGAGGAATCCCCCGGTTGAATGGTACACAGCAGCAACCACTGCCCTGCGACTACATAGGGGATTCTTCGGGCTGCGCCCTCTGAATGACACAATGTTTTTTTATTTTTCCGCGTTATCGTCACCGCCAACCATATTGCCCCAAGCGGAACGCTCAAGAGCGTTCCCTACGAGGTTGGTTTTACATTTTACACGATACCGCTTATGCGGCGATAACTGTTCCTGCCCACCGTTCGCCCGAGTGATTCCTCGTTAACACTCGGAATGACGGTATATTAAGTAAATATAAAAGCAGGCGCGTCCGATTAAACCGGACGCGCCCCTATCAATTATCAATTATCAATTATCCACCGGGATATCCAGCACAATACGCTCGCCCGATGGCGGAATCCATGTAAGGCGCACGGTATCGCGAGCACCGCTGCGGAATTCGTAATCTATATCCGCGGCAGAGTAACGTATATCATCTTCAAACCAATTTAGTCCGAAGCCACCCGAAACCGAGGTAGCTGCGCGGTATTCTCCGTCGAACACAACACCTATTTCAAGCTCTTTTCGAGGTGTGGAGCGGTCATACTCCTCACCGTCAAGCCGCTCGCAGCGCACCATAGCCTTGAACTGACCTTTGCCTCCGCTCACGAACTGCCACATATATTCTACAGTAATGCCGTATTCCCCGTTATCCGCGGTAATATCCACCCGCGGCAGGTCTCGGTCGCCGAAAAGATGATCGTAATGATCCTTATACATATCGGTTTTGTTATCCTTGTCTATCTCACGCGGTGGCTCGGTATAAGGTTCACCCTGGGGCATTCTTTTAAGCTTTTTCATATTCAGCGGGATATTCATTTCCGCGCCGTCTGCGTTGATAATCAGCTTTTCCGCATCGCCGCCGATATGAATAATGTAACCGTAAAGGCCGCGACCGTCCTCCAGCTTGCTCACATTGACAAATTCCGCACTGACCGCCAGTTTTTCTCCCTTCTTGTCAAGGGCAACGATCTCCATATAGCCATTGTAGCTATACGGTACGATCCACGTCCGGTCTCTTACGTCCGAAAGTGACTCCACCAGCAGGAACATTCCAACCTCGCTGCCGTCTGTCCATATGCTTTCAAGGTCTATCGTCAGATTATCACTCCGGGAGCTTATCTCGGGATAAACAGGTTCATGGTCGCTGTAAACGTATTCCCGCTGCATTGCCAAATAACCGTCACCGGATTTCCATTGCATAGTATAATCATCGAGCTCACCGTACTCCAGCTCATAGCGCAGGCCGTCTATCTCTATAGCATCTACCTGCTCTATATCCACCGGCTCGGCAAAGTTGGCTACAATATCGTAGCGCATCGCTGCAAATCTGCGGTAAAGCGGCTCTGTAATTTCACTTCTGCTGCCGTCTTTATAAATTAGTACCGCGCTGCAGTTTGCTTCGCTTATATACTCCGGCTGTGCCATTTCTCCGCTGCCATTGGGAGTAAGCGGATTAAGATTCACCCTTGCCCTTATACGCAAGCCAAGAGGAGAAAGGATTACTTTTGTGTAAACCTCACCGCCCATTGGGTCGCCTCCGGGTCCGCCTATTTTCAGCGGGCTCTCCTTGAAGGTGATTTCCTGCTTCAACTCACCGAAATTTACCCTCTCTTCAGTTTCCCAGTTTCTCAGTCCGAACAGGCGTATTTCCATACCCACCAGACCGGTGTCACCGCTGCGGTACAGCTTATACCACTGCTTCTGCGGGGTTTCCTTGCCGGTTACAAATGGTTCTGTGAAATGCCCGCCGTACTTGGTATTTTGAGACTCATATATAGGATTTGTCTCCATTTCAAGCCCCATATTTTCTATCGTACCGCCATCAAGGCGTTCCACGGAATAGATAATGTAGGCATTGAAACCGTCGGAGAGGGCACTTTCTACGGTAAGGCGGGCATATTCGTTTTCCACGCTGATGGGCTCCATCATTACATAGTCGCCGATTATATCATAGCTCTCACCGAAAAGCTCGGAAAGAAAGCCGTCGCTGCTTGCGGCAATTGCCCCGCCGATGAGCAGCGCCGCCGCTATCACTGCGGCTGCGACGATTTTCACATATCGTCGGCTGTGTCGGGCTGTTTTTTCCTCCAGCGCCGCGTCAAGCAGCTTTTCGTCCACATCGTTTAATGCGTCCATAATGTCAAAGGCTGTCATATGCTTACCTCCTCCCTCTCCAAATGCTCCTTCAGCTTTGCGCGCAGGCGCATAAGGCGCAAGCTGACTGCGTTTGCCGACATTCCGCAGCCCTTGGCGATAACGGAAACGCTCTCCGCCAACCAGTACCGCCGCAGAAATATCTTCCGCTCCTGCTCGCCGAGGCTGTGCAGGAAGTCATTGAGCACACGGACAAGCTCACGGCGCTCCATCTCGGTTTCAAGGTCGCCGCCGGAAACGCAGCCGCTCAATTCCTCAAGCGCCGCGTTCACTTCTCCCCCGCCCCGCTTCTGCGCCGCACTTCGGCGGCAGCGGTCAAGGGCAAGGTTGCGTGTTATTTTGGCAAAGAAGGCGCGGAGTATTTCGGGACGCTGGGGCGGCATGGTATTCCATGCCCGCAGCCATGTATCGCTCACGCACTCATCGCTGTCTTCCATGCTATTCAGCAGTCGCAGCGCAATGCTCCGGCAAAGGCGGCCGTATTTGGTATCAGACTCCTTGACGGCGCGCTCATCTCGCTGCCAGTACAGCTCGATGATCTCCATATCTTCCATAGTTATTCCTCCTCTCTGTCAAACAAGACGGAAAATAAGCGTATATATTTCATATGATAACAAAAAAAATCCACCCTTTCCGTTGGAAAGAGTGGATTTTTACAGATATACGTTACTTTGCGAGGGTAGTGGTCTTTCTGCCGGACGCAAGGCCGATGAACATGACCACCAGGCCAACGGCGATACCGGGGAATACCGCGTCGCAGGGCAGTGCGATGACCTCAAAGAGGTTGAGCACGCCGAGAATGAGCGCAACCACGGAGCCGCCTACAATGGAGATAAAGGCATAGTTGCCGCTTATCTTGCCCTTTGCCCAAATGAGGAAGCAGAGCGGTGCAAAGACCGTGCAGCCTCTCAGGCCCATGGACATGAAGGCGAACTTGAGGATAGTGTCTCCGATGGGAGTGCAGGAGAGAGCGGTGGCAAGAGCAAGCACTACGATGATGAGCAGCTTGTTCATGGTGTCTGCGGAGAGCTTATGCTCGCCGCCTCTCTTCTGGATAAGCTCGCGGTTGATAACGGTGGCGATACCCAGAGCAAGGCCTGCGCCGGTGCCGACGGAGGCGATGAAGAGAGTACCGAGAACCACACCCGCAAGAACATCAGGCATGCCGGAATACTCGAGAATGAAGCTGGTCAGCGCGGTCTTGGCAACAAAGGTTGCGGGATCGGTGACAGTTCTCATGTAAAGACCGACAATGATGCCGAAAATACCGATGGCGGGAATGAGGCAGGTGCTGATAATAGCGCCGGCCTTTGCCTGTCCGTCGGACTTTGCGGAAAGCACAGCCTGAGCGTAGGTCTGAGTAGTCAGAACGCCGAGGATAAGGCTTACGCAGGCGCCGAGGTCAGTGCCAACGCCGCGGCAGAACAGGCTTGCAAAATTGCGGCCGGTTTCCGCGCTGAAGGTGTTGATGGCAGACTTGAGGCCACCGATGCCGCCGATGTGGTTAAGGGCAAGGATACCGCAGGTTACCATGGAAACATAGAGAAGGCAAAGCTTCAGTATGCCCACGATGCCCGCACCCTTGGCGCCGCCAAAGACGACGTAAAGGATCATGACCACGGCGGAGATGATTATTGTCCATACGGTGCCCATATTGGGCCAAATGACCAGCACAACGGCAGACGCCGCCAAAAGCTGGGACAGAATATTGATGAAGGTGCCGACCGAGTTGAGAATGGTTGCGGCCATACCGGCCTTGGGGCCGTATTCCTGAGCTACCATACCCACCAGGGTTGCATTGCCGTTCTTTCTGAGAGGCTTGGTATATACCAATGCCAGCACCAGGCAGGCAAGAGATGCGCCAAGGGTGAACCACCAGGCGGACATACCGTAATTATAGGCAAGCTGGGCAGTACCAACGGTGGAAGAACCGCCGACCAGAGTACCCATTATCAGTCCGGCTACTACGCCGAAGCCGATCTTGCCGCCGGATTTTTTCTTTTTCATGCCGGTGCCGATGGCCAGGCCGACTATGGCAACGATGCTGATGACCAGGCCGACTATCATCATAGGGCTATTCATTTACACCATACTTCCAATCTTTTCAGGAATAATGAGGTCTGCGCCGGTCTTGGAAACAACTTCCTCGACGGTCACATCGGGAGCAAGCTCTTCAAGAACAAGGCCTTCGGGAGTGCAGTGCAGAACGCAGAGCTCGGTGATAACATAGTCAACCTCGTTTGCTGCGGTCAGGGGCAGAGTGCACTTCTTCAGGATCTTGGGATTACCGTACTTATCGCAGTGCTCCATCATGATGAGCACCTTCTTTGCGCCGGAAACCAGGTCCATGGCGCCGCCCATACCTGCGCAGGTCTTGCCGGGCACCATCCAGTTGGCGAGGTTGCCTTCCTGGTCTACCTCGTAAGCGCCGAGAACGGTAGCTGCAACGTGACCGCCGCGAATAAGGCCGAAAGAATCGAAGCTGCTGAAGCAGCAGCCGCCTTCACGCATGGTGGAAACGTGGCCGGAAGCGTCAACGATATCGATATCGCCGTCCTCTTCGTTTTCGGGAGCGCCTGCAAGACCGAGAACGCCGTTCTCAGACTCGATCCAAATGTCAATGCCCTCGGGCAGATAATCAAGGCACATGGTGGGCATACCGATGCCCAGGTTTACAACGTCGCCGTCCTCGAAGAACTTGGCGGTTCTCTGTGCAATAAATTCTCTATTAGTCATCAGTTTCTGTCCTCCGGATTAGCCTGTACTATCATATCAACTACGCAGCTGGGGGTTACGATGATATCGGGATCCAGCTCGCCAACCTCAACGATCTCCTCTGCCTCAACGATAACGAAGTCAGCAGCGGTAGCCATGATGGGGTTGAAGTTACGGGCAGTTCTGTGATAGACAACGTTGCCTATTCTGTCAGCCTTCCATGCGTGGATAAGAGCTACGTCGGCATGGAGGGGCAGCTCGAGGATAAAGCGCTTGCCCTTGATGGGGTCAGCGTCGGTAACGAACTTATACTCGCCCTTCTCGCTGTCCCACTCGAGGACCTGCTTGCCGTCCTGCATGGGAGTGCCGAGACCGGTGGGAGTGAGAACGCCGCCGATGCCTGCACCGCCTGCGCGCATACGCTCGCAGAGAGTGCCCTGGGGAACGAAGGTAACGTTGATCTCGCCGTTTACGACCTTCTCAACGGTCTCTACGTTGTTGCCGATGTGAGAGCAGGTGATGTGCTTGATAGCCTCAGCGTGAACGAGCTTGCCGATGCCCTTGCCCTTAACGCTGGTGTTGTTGGAGATGATGTTAAAATTCTTGCAGCCCTTCTTCATGATGGCGGCAATGAGGGTCTGGGGAACGCCGCAGTTAACGAAGCCGGGAACCATGAGGGTCTGTCCGTCATGGATCATTTCCATAGCCTTTTCAATGGAAACGACTTTATCCTTAGCCATGATATATCTTCCTTTCTACATAGTACCGCTCCGGACGCACCGGTGCGCCCGGAGCGGTATCGTTCAAGTGATAATTACTCCTCAGTGTAGGTAACTTCGCCGGTGACTTCGTCACGCAGGCAGTTGCGGGTGATGCCGAGGATCTCTCTTGCCTCGTCGGCGGTAGCGATCTCGCGGCCGGCCAGCTTTGCCATCTCAACAGCGCGCTCTACGAGCATCTTGTTGGTAGCGATGATCTTGTTGCCTTCTGCGTCCTTACCATAGAGGATATTGTCCTCGAGGCCAACGCGCAGACCGTCGCAGCCCAGAGCCAGACCGGCAAGCAGCATGGGCATGTGAGCCTTGCCGATACCGGAAACAGACCAGGTAGCGCCTGCGGGCAGCTTGTTTACAAGGAATGCCAGGTTCTCGGTGGTGCCGGGCATGGAGCCGCCTACGCCCATGATGAACTGGATGTGGGGAGGCTGGGGAATGCCATGCTTGTTGACATAGTACATAACGCTGTCGATGTGACCGGTGTCAAATACTTCGAACTCGGGCTTGATATCGTGCTTTACAACTTCCTGAGCCAGCTTGTTGAGGAAGCGGGGGCTGTTCTCGAAGATGTAGCTGTTTGCCCAGTTGATGGTGTTGGGGTCGAAGGAGCACATCTCGGGCTT
>CAYYLZ010000064.1:0-10928 GCA_964472725.1 uncultured Oscillospiraceae bacterium | reverse complement strand
TGATTCCAAAGGGTTTTCCTGAGTTGTCCCAATTATAACTCAACCACATACCCTGAACTATACCGCCGGTTTTGGCTATAAGCTCCGGGTCGGTTACGGTGATGAGCAGGTCACGGCCTCCGGTTTCGCCGGGGTATATGCGGCTTATCTCCACCGCGTATTCCCGCACGGTTCCGTCAACACCCGCAAGAACAGTGGCCTCGCCTACACAGACCTCGCTGCGCTTTGCCATCTCAAGGGCGCTGCCCTGCGCTATGGAGCAGTTCTGCTCCAGCCGTCCGAAAATGCCGCTGCAGCAGTTGGTTTCTATACTGCCAAGCTCCGCGTCGCTGTCGAAGCTTCCCAGCAGCTCGCCGGGCTTGCCGCACTCTCCGGGCACCACGCCGCTGACCTCGGCCTTCATTATCTCGCCATCACGCACGGGAATGAGAACGCCGGTATCTATATCGTTCACGGCATGCCCCAGCGCGCCGTAAAGCCCCGTGGCCGGGTCATAGAAGCTGACTGTGCCGAGGCCGGCCATGCCGTCCCGCAGCCACACGCCCAGCTCACCGCCGTTTTTGCCCGCCGTGGGCGTAACGGTGAACTGCATGGTTTTATCCCCACGCAGCACCCGCAGGGTGATATCGCCGCCGCTCCACTGACCCAGCTCTTCACGAAAATCCTCTATACTCTCCACTTCTTCCGCACCGATATGTGTTATCACATCGCCGGTGCGAATGCCCGCCTCAAAGGCAGGCAGGCTGCCATTTTCCGGTTCGTTCATGCCCACCACCAGCACTCCGTCGCACTCCACCTTTATACCCACCACTTCGCCGCCGGGAACCAGCATTTTCCCACTGGCTTCGGCGCTCAGCGAGCTGCCGAGAGATATGGCGCAAAGGCAGAGAACCGGAAAAACGTATTGTATTTTTTTATAATTTTTCCGCATCGTAATCTCCTTATCTTCAATATGACCGTATTTAATATGCCACGGGCGCGGCAGAAAAAACGGGTGTTTTTATGTAAAAGCTTTAAGCTTCTTCCAATCACAAAATTTTTTGAAAACCATATTATGAAGCGAGGATGTGATCACAATGCAGATTTTACAACGGGGCAGCTTCGGCCCTCAGGTGGAGCTGCTGCAGCTGGGACTCAGCCGCGCGGGATATCTTCCCGCGCGGGGTATAGACGGCATTTTCGGCAGCGCCACCTATAATGCGCTTATCCGTTTTCAGCAGGATAACGGACTTGCCGCCGACGGTATCGCAGGCCCTCGCACATGGTCGGCGCTGGAGCCGTGGCTGCTTGGCTTTCGCAGCCACATGGTGCGGCGGGGCGACACTCTTTACCGTATTGCCTCCGCCTACGGCAGCAGTATCCGCGCCATTGAAACCGCCAATCCCGGCATCGACCCGCTGAACCTGAGGATAGGGCGAACTATTATAGTGCCGCTGGGCTTCGACCTTGTGCCCACCAACATAAGCTTTACTTCTACCGTTATGAACTACGTTGTTCGCGGCATCACCGCCCGCTATCCCTTCATAAACGACGGACGAATGGGCTACAGCGTTTTGGGGAAGCCTCTATATTGGCTGAGCATCGGCGAGGGCAGTCGCGAGGTATTTTACAACGCCTCTCACCATGCCAACGAGTGGATAACCACGCCGCTTTTAATGAAATATCTGGAAAATTACGCCCGCGCCTACGCCTTTGAGGGCAGTATCGGCGGACAGAGCGCCGCAAGTCTTTACCGACGGGCGACGCTGTATATTGCGCCGCTGGTAAACCCCGACGGTGTTGACCTTGTTACCGGCGAATACGCCCCCGGCAGCGTACCCTACGCCCGTGCGCAGGCCATTGCGGTAAAATATCCCGCGGTGGCTTTCCCCAATGGTTGGAAGGCCAACATAAACGGCGTTGACCTGAACCTGCAGTATCCCGCAGGCTGGGACGAAGCCCGCGAAATCAAGTTCGCTCAGGGCTTCACTTCTCCGGCGCCCCGCGATTACGTAGGCGCGGTGCCTCTTGACCAGCCGGAAAGTCGGGCAGTATATAATTTTACCCTTGAGCATGATTTTAGACTTACCCTTTCTTACCACACTCAGGGCAACGTTATTTTCTGGAAATATCTTGATTACGAGCCGCCCAATTCCTACGCCATTGGGCAGCGCTTTGCCCAACTCAGCGGCTACAGTCTTGAGCTGACGCCGCCCGACTCCGCCTACGCAGGCTATAAGGACTGGTTCATTCTTCAATACAACCGCCCCGGCTACACGATGGAGGTTGGCCGCGGCGTTTCTCCCCTGCCCTTATCCCAGTTTGACGGCATTTACCGCGACAACGAGGGCGTTTTGACCGAGGGTATGATATTGCAGTAAAAGGAAACAGCTCACGACGTTTTGTCGTGAGCTGTAAAACTGTATCAAATTTCAAAATCTTCCTCTTTAAAGCCTTTTGTGAGGGGCTTGGAGGGAGCTTCCGGCTGGCGCTTGAGTGGGTCATACTCAAAGCGGCGGCATTTGCCCCAGCTTTTCACCACGCCTTTTTTCACGCAGATAACGCTTTCGTCATCAATATAGGAGCCGTGGACGCAGTAGGCGCAGCAGGGTTCAACATCTTTTCTGAACAGCATATAACCTCACCTCATTCAAGGCTCAGCCATGTGCTGAGCATCTGACAGGCTTCCGCTCTGTTTACGGTGTCCTTGGGCTGGAGCATACTTCTGCCCTCCACCTCTACGGGAACGAGTATGCCGTTGCTAAAGTTCCACAGAACCGCCTCAAGATAAGCGGGAGACATGACGGAAATATCGGAGAAGGCCAGCAGAGTGTGGACGATATCGAGGGTGATATCCTTGTCGCTTATGGCCTCGGCTCTGCCTGTGAGCAGGGCGTAATTATAGAGATACTGCACAGCCTCCTCTCGGCTGAGGGGCAGATTGGGCTTCAGCTCCTCGCAGTCGGGGGCAACGCCGTTTCTGTATGCCCAGCTTGCCGCGGCAAAGAACCAGTCGTCACGATTTACGTCAGTATAGGGCAGCGCCGCGTCAACAGGGTGAGAGCCGTCGTAGCGGTAGAGCATTGCAAGGAACTGAGCGCGGGTCAGCGCACCCTCCGCTCCGAAAATATTTTCATCGGTGCCGTTTATAAGGCCACGGCTGATGATATCCTTGGCTGCGGTATAGTAAGGATCGCTTTCGCTGAGATCCTTGAAGGTGTTCGCCCAGCCGGTGGAATCGTAGTTGGCAATAAAGGCAGTTTCTTCAACAAGCTTGCCGGTTTCCTGACTGCGCCACACAGCGTAGAAGGTGTAGGAGGAATAATCCTCGCCGCCCCAGCTTGCATCGGGATATACCGTACCCAAGTCGCCGTATATCTTGCGGGCGTAGCGCTTTTCAGCTATGTTCTCAGCTGTACGCCAGCCGTTGCGCTCGGTCAGCCACATTCCATCGCTGTCGCGCCGCACATACCAGCCTTCAAAATCGTGGCCGTCCTTCCAGCACCAGTCGTTGTTGGAGGGCTGGGCAATAAGCTCGTCATCGTCGGCGGTCTTATCGGGGGCGTTGACATACAGGCAGAGGGGGTCACCCTCCGTGGTGTACTGCTTGCGGCGCTTGCCTTCGCCGCCGTTAAGGTCGAAGTTGAACTTATATATATTGTCGCGGACTATCATGTCCTCCGTGCAGGGTTCGGACTCATAGGGGCCGTAGCCCTTTATGTAGGTATCTTCAAATTCGTAATATCTTATGCGAACCTGATCGCGGGTATTTCCCTCAATGGTGTATACGCCCGTATCATTGATACCCAGAACTATACCAACATGGGTCCACTCCTGACCGGGTTCAGCGAAGAAGACGATATCGCCGGTAATGGGGATATACTCGCCTCTTGCCTTGAAAGGCACTCCGAACACATAGGATCGGGCAACGCGGGAATTATCTATCAGGCTCTTTGGGATCTGCGCCTGACGGGCACACCATGAAACGAACATGGCGCACCATGCGAATCCGTCGCACTCGCAGTAATAGCCGTATTCCGTCCAGTTGCCTTCATTGCCCATATGCATACCGTCGCGATCCTTGGCATTCTCGCCCTCATGGTAACCTACCTGAGAGAGCGCCACGTTTACAAGGTCGGCACGGTAATTGCCCGTAAGCTCCACTTCAAGAAGCTCGCGGTAGTAGCGGCTGCCTGCGTAAGCCTTGGTGACATTGTAGGTAGGAGTCAGAGCCATGGCGGGCGCGGCAACTGAGCAAAGCATTATAGCCGCCAGAAGCACCGCTGCAATTCGTTTCAACTGTTTTCTCATCTATATCATCCTTTGCAGTACTGTAACAGGTCGCTTTACAGATTATATTACAACTCAATTCTCTTTTCCACCCTTTTTCCCCCCATAAAGGCAAATATTATTAACAAAATCGCCATAATCAGGGCGCAAACGGCAGATATTGAAAGAGCGGCGGTGAAATTCAGCCCCGCTATCCCGCTCACCTGCCGGGCAAGGTACGCCGCCGCGGCCTCCTCAAAAGGCAGCAGACGGAAGGCCAGCCACACCAGCGCCGCGGAAAGTACGCCGTGCATGAGCTTGCCGATTATATAGGTTTTGGCACTCAGCCCGCTGTCGCAGAGGAAGGACAGTGTCTGGCAATGGACGGATATTCCCGCCCAGCCCAGCATGAAGGCTGCCATTGCCGCCCCGGTGCTGAGACTTTCCGCCGCGGCGGACAGGCTCCACACTCCCGAGGACATTTCTATCACGCCGATGAGCAGTCGCCGTGCGGTATCCTCGTCCACGCCCAAAGGCCGCAGAAGCAGAGCTGTGCCTTTTGCGGCGGCGGGCAGCAGGCCGGAGATCACCAGCATTTTTATGAGCACCGTGAAGAATATGACAAAGCCGCAAATATTCAGGGTTGACGCAAAGGAGCTTTTTACGCCCCCTGTAAAGGCTGCGGCAAAATTCGGGCGCGCCTTATTCCCCTGCCGAAGCCTTGGTCGGCTGCTGTCGCTGCCGCCCCGCCATCGGCGAAAGCAAAAGCCAGTTAGCACGGAGGCGATACCGTGGACAAGGTACAGCAGCAGCCCTACCCTATTATCGGCAAAGACACTGGCGCCCACCACGCCTAAAATAAACGCGGGGCCGGAATTATTGCAGAAGCTCAGAAGACGCTCCGCTTCCCTCCGCGAGCATTCTCCCCGCTCATACAGCGCTATCGCCGTTCTCGCGCCCACGGGGTAGCCTCCCACAAAGCCCAGCACGAAGGCCGAGGCGCATGCTCCGCTGACGTTGAAAAGCCTGCGCATCACCGGCTCTATCAGCCTTCCGATTTTCTCCGCCAGTCCAAGGTCAACCGCCAGCGTGGAAATAACAAAAAAGGGAAAAAGAGAAGGGATTATCACGTTCAGGCACAGCTGCAGTCCGCTGGAGGCCGCCTCCACTGACTCCTTCGGGAAGCACACAAGCGCAGCGGCGCAGCATATCAGCGCCAGCGTACCCAGCAGTTCAAATATTTTTCTTCGCACATACCTCGCCCCTTTCCACTCTAAAATATATTGCGCGGGCTGCAAATTTCATGCCTGCCTGCCATATAATTAACTCAGAGGTGAGATAATGAAGAAACGATATGAGGCTTTGGGGCGCATGACCCAGCTGACGGGGCTGCCCCTTGAATACGCGGCTGGCCTCCCAAAGGTGGAGCTTGAAGGCTTCACCACCGCGCGGGTGGAATGTCACCGGGGCGTGCTTCAATACAGCGAGAATGCGGTGGAACTGGGCGGCAAGGGCGTGAAAATCCGCATAAGCGGCAGCGGTCTGGGGCTTAAATCCCTGAGCACGGCGCTGGCGGTGATAACCGGCAGGATAAGCGGCGTGGAGTACATATTCGGGGAGGACGGCGCATGAGGGGCATACTTGACACGATACGGGGCACCGCCCGACTTCGGGTAACGGGACCGAGACCTGAGCGCATGCTGAATATTCTCGCCCGGGAAGGTATATGGTTCGCCCGTGCGGAATCCGAAAACGGGGCGGGCATAGCCTTCACCGTTCTCCACAGCGACCTTAAAAGAACGCGGCGGCTGGCTGCGCAGGCATATTTTGAAACGGAGCTGCTGCGCCATGCGGGTCTGCCCACCCTCGCCCAACGGGTAAAGCGCCGATTCGCCCTGTACCTTGTGCCGCCGATGTGTCTGCTGGCGGTTTTCGTGCTGTCCCTGTTCATTTGGGAAATTGAAATAACGGGCAGCGAGACCATCAGCGACGCCCAACTGCTGTCCGTTCTCGAGGAAAACGGCGTTGGCATCGGCACGCTGGGACTTACCATCGACCGTGAGCTGCTGCGGGACAAGGTAATAGACGCGCTGCCCAAAATATCCTGGATGACGGTAAACGTAAGCGGCTGCAAAGCGGAGGTCATCGTGCGGGAGCGTATTGACCGTCCGGAAACGGTGGACATCAAGCAGCCTACGGACATCATAGCCGCCAAAACAGGCCTCATCTGCGAGATGAGCGTTTTCGAAGGCTTGAAGCAGGCGGACAAGGGTGAGACCGTCATGCAGGGCGAGCTGCTTATCTCCGGCACCATGCCCAGCATTGCAGGCAAGACCCGCCATGTCCACTCTCAGGGCATTATAAAAGCCCGCACATGGTATGAAATTTCGGAGAAAATCCCCTTTGAATATATAAGCAAGCGTTACACTGGGGAAACTAAAACAAAAAAATCGCTGATTATCGGAAATTATCGCCTAAATTTGTACTTAAATGGTGGAATTTCCCTTGACGCTTGTGATAAAATCATATATAAGGAGAGACTATCACTTCCCGGCGGAATGCTGCTGCCCATAGAGATAGTCACCGCCGAATACAGGGAGTACATCGCTGAGCCGATGCGGATGAGCGAAGAAGATGCTGTGGCCATTCTCAAAGCCGGTCTCACGAAAGAGCTGCGGGAGCAGACCGAAGGCGAGCCTCTGTCCCTTGAATTCGAAACCGCCCAAAACGGGGAGTTTATTACCGTGACCCTGCGGGCGGAGTGCGTGGAGGACATTGCTCTTACCGTGCCCATGTCAGAATGATCAATTATTCATTCATCATGAAGCACAACCTTCAATTCATGGCGGAGTATCCGCCAATTCATTCTATGAGGTGCAGTTTATGACCGAAAATATTTTGGTTTCGCTCTCCCGGCAGTTTGCCGCAGATATTGTTAATATCTGCACCGAAGTCCGTGAAAAATACAAAGCCACTATTCTCGTAAATCAACTTTTACGCAGTGGCACCAGTATTGGTGCAAATATTCACGAGGGCAACTATGCAAGCAGCCGTGCTGACTTTATCAACAAATTTCAAATTGCTCTTAAGGAAAGCTACGAAACCGAATACTGGCTCAATCTGTTTAAGGACGTAAACTACATAACAGAATCCCAGTTCGATTATCTGTTTACAAAGTGCAGTAAACTGCGAAAACTGCTTACCGCATCAATTACTACCGCAAAAAACAACCAGCTTAAATGAATTGCCCTTCGGGCATGATTTGCCTTAGCATGATTTGCCTTAGCATGATTTGCTTAAGCATGAATTGCTTCACGGCATTATAATACCAAGGAGTGACGCAAATGGCAGAAAGAATTATCAGCGTTGACAGAGTAGAGCACATAATCAACGTGTTCGGCTCTTTCGACGAGAACCTTAGAATAATTGAAGATGAATACAACGTAAAGGTCACCGACCGTGACTCCGAGCTGCATATAAGCGGCGACGAGGAACACGTGGCCTACGCCGAAAAGGCAATAGAGGGACTTCTTTCCCTTGCCGCCCGGGGCGAGAATATCACCGCCCAGAACGTGCGCTATATCATCAAGCTGGCTGCCGAGGGGCGTGCCGACAAGATAAGCGAAATGGCAGACGGCGTAGTCTGCATCACCGCCAAGGGCAAGCCCATCAAGGCCAAGACCCTCGGTCAAAAGAGTTACATCGACGCCATCAAGAACAATATCGTTACCGTAGCCGTTGGCCCCGCCGGTACAGGTAAGACCTATCTTGCCGTGGCAGCCGCCGTTACGGCCTTCCGCGCCAAGCAGGTAAACCGCATAATCCTCACCCGTCCCGCCGTCGAGGCCGGCGAAAAGCTGGGCTTCCTCCCCGGCGACCTGCAGAACAAGGTCGACCCCTACCTGCGCCCCCTCTACGACGCGCTTTTCGATATGTTCGGCCCCGAGACCTACGCCAAGTATCTTGAAAAGGGCAACATTGAGGTCGCGCCCCTTGCCTACATGCGCGGCCGCACCCTGGACGACTCCTTTATCATTCTCGACGAGGCGCAGAACACCTCCCGGGAACAGATGAAGATGTTCCTTACCCGACTTGGCTTCAACTCCAAGATAGTCATCACCGGCGACGAAACGCAGATAGACCTGCCCACCGACAAGGTTAGCGGCCTGAAAGAGGCGGTAAAGGTGCTCAAGGACATTGACGACGTTGCAATCTGCCGTCTGAGCAGCGAGGACGTTGTCCGTCACGTGCTTGTTCAGCGGATAATCGAAGCCTACGAGAAGTATGAAAAGACCGTTCCCCAGCAGCTGCCCCGACCCAACACGAACCGAGGTTTTAAGAAATGAGACACAAGATAATTTTCAGCCGCACCGACGGCGTCAACGCAGCCTACGAGCTTTGCGGACTTGTCCGCCGCGCCATAGTCACCGCCCTTGACGAGGAGGGCGTATATGTCCCCTGCGAAATAAGCGTGCTTTTCACCGACAACGAGGGAATTCGCGAGATAAACAACGAAATGCGCGGCGTTGACAGCGCCACCGACGTACTCTCCTTCCCCATGTATGAGTTCACCCCCGGTGAGTTCGAGGTTGACACCCAGATGCTGGACGAGGAAAGCTGCCGCCTGCCCTTGGGCGACATGGCTCTTTCCATTGACCGCATCAAGGAGCAGGCCGTGGATTTCGGTCACAGCCTTTCCCGGGAGGCCGCATATCTGACTGTTCACAGCGTACTGCATCTGCTGGGCTACGACCATCTCGACGAGGGCGAAATGAAAAAGCAGATGCGTCAGCGTGAGGAAGAAATCATGAACAGTCTCCGCCTGCCCAAATGACAAAGGCCGACATTCTGAGCATAGCCGCCGGGCAGTCCGCCATAGACTGCGGCTGCAGTGCCGAAGATTTCTTCTCCGGCGAAAAGCGGGTGGTTATTTCAACGCTCCACCCCGACGCGCGGCGATATTTGGAGCTTCCCTTTGCGCTGAACCTTGTCAGCTACGGCAGCGGCATAGTGGCCTCCGTTTCCCCCGAATTCGAGGCAATAGCCAAGGAGTATATAAACAAATTTCCGCCCGAGCACTGCTTTGAAACGCCCAATCTCCACTGGCTTATGGACAGGCTTCGCCCGCTGGGTTACGATACCTGCTTCATGGCGGAGTACTGGCTGCCGGACTTGGAAAGGCTCCGCCCCCTCCCCTGCCCCTATCCCACCCGTGAATTGGGGCCTGAGGATTTCCCGCCGCTGTACAAGGACCAATGGAGTAACGCCCTCTGCGAAAAGCGTGCCCATCTTGACGTTCTCGCTCTGGGCGCTTATGACGGGGACAAGCTCATCGGACTTGCCGGCTGCAGCATGGACTGCGACACCATGTGGCAGATCGGCATAGACGTTCTGCCAGAATACCGCAGGCAGGGCATTGCCGCCGCTCTTGTAAGCGGGCTGGCGCAGATGATACTTGACCGGGGCAAGGTACCCTTCTACTGCTGCGCATGGTCAAACCTCCCATCTGCCCGCTGTGCCATAAAAAGCGGCTTTACTCCCGCATGGGTGGAACTGACCACCAAAAGTCGCGAATACATCAACGACATGAACAAATGACGATTTTAAATAAGGAAGTTTACTTATGAACATTGAAAAAACCGCTCTCATTACCATATGCGGACGCCCCAACGTGGGCAAGTCCACCCTCGCCAACGCCATTGTAGGCGAGAAAATAGCCATCGTTTCCAACAAGCCTCAGACTACCCGCAACCGTATCTACGCCGTACACAACACCGAGGACACCCAGTTGGTATTCATGGACACCCCCGGCTACCATCGTCCCAAGTCCCGCCTTGACGAGTACATGGCTGAAGTCGTCCGTGAGAGCTTCTCCGGCACCGACGCTGTTGTACTGGTAGTCGAGCCCATCGCCAATGTAGGCCCTCAGGAGGCTCAGCTCATTGAGTACATCAAGCACGCCAAGGCTCCCTCCGTGCTGGTTATCAACAAGATAGACACCGTTGCCAAGGAAGAGCTGCTGGCTGTTATCGCCGCATACGCCGAGGTATACGAGTTTGCCCACATCATGCCCATCTCCGCAAAGACCGGAGAGGGCGTACAGGAGCTGCTGAAGCTGCTGTGCGGATTCGCCATGGAAGGCCCTCCCCTCTTCCCCGAGGACATGGTCACCGACCAGCCCGACCGTCAGATCTGCGCCGAAATGGTGCGCGAAAAGCTGCTCTACTGCCTTGACCACGAAATCCCCCACGGCACCGCCGTTGAGGTCACCCGCTTCACCGAGCGCGAGGACACCGAGATAATCGACCTGGACGTTACCATCTACTGCGAAAAGGCCAGCCACAAGAGCATCATCATCGGTAAGGGCGGTTCCATGCTCAAGAAGATCGGCGCTCTCGCCCGCAAGGACATTGAGCGCTACATGGGCACCAAGGTCTATCTGCAGACTTGGGTAAAGGTCAAGGAGAACTGGCGCGACAGCGATTTCCTCGTCCGTAACTTCGGCTACCGCTCCGACGACTGATGTACGTTACCACCAGAGCCCTTGTTCTCAGGGCAGCGGATTACAAGGAGAGCAGCCGTATGCTTACGCTGCTCACGGAGAGCGACGGCAAGATATCTGCCGCCGCCAAGGGCGTGCGCCGCAAAAACAGCAAGCTTGCCGCTGCCGCCCAGCTCTA
>CAYYLZ010000063.1:0-10930 GCA_964472725.1 uncultured Oscillospiraceae bacterium | reverse complement strand
GCCTGCTGCGGCAAGGAAGCCAAGGAAATGGTCATCTGGGGCGTAGCTTATTAAGTTGATAATGTTAAAATCCCGTCTGCTTCACACCGAAGCAGACGGGATTTTTGCTGTTGATAGATAGGCAGAAGCGAATAGATTCCCGGCTTCGCCCCTTCGGGGAGACACCCCAGGGTGGCCTCTCTTGCCGCTTCGCGGCAATTCATCTCCAACTGTCGTGAAGCGACTGATGAGGGGCATACGCGAAGCGGATAAAAAAGTTTAATAACGCAATGCAGTACAATGCCGCCTTTCGGCGGACCCTCATCCGTCATTTGCTGCGCAAATGCCACCTTCTCCTCAAGGGAGAAGGCTTGCCTAAGTTTTTAGCACAAACTAATTCTTTATACATTCTCCCTCAAAAACTCTTTCAACTCATTATATCCGCCGTGGGGGTAGGCGGTTATATCCCGTTCCTTCTTGTTTATCAGACAGTCGGTGAGCAGAAATACCTTTGCGCCAAGGGCAGATGCGGGAACCATGTCCTCCTCCACATCGTTGCCAACCATTATGCACTCGCTGCCCTCGCAGCCCAGCTTGGCGAAAATCTCCTTGTAATATTCGGGGTTGGGCTTGCAGTAGCGTGAGTTTTCGTAGGTGGTGTAAAGATCAAAGTCCTCAGGAGCAAGCCCGGCCCATTTCATGCGGCTTTCCGTTGCAACGGCGGGGAAGATGGGATTTGTAGCCAGCGCCACCCGCACGCCCGCTTCCTTCAGCATATCGATGACCGCCCGTGCCTCGGGGTTATGTCCGCAGACCCCGGCAACCTGCTGAAAGTCGGTGCGGTAGTATTCGTCGAATATAGGTTCGTCGGCCCGCACCTGCTGGCCGAAAATGCCTGCAAAGCAGTTCCAGAATGCTTCTTCGTTGGTGCAGGAGCCATCGTTTTTCACCATGGCTGCCGTGCCTGCCCATATTCCGTCTATGAGCTTGTCGGCCTCGTAACCGTGGGGCATCAGCTTTGCTGCAAGCAGCTTGAAATATGTCTTTACGAAAATATCCTGATCCATGGGCAGCAGAGTGCCGTCCAGGTCAAAAAGTACGATTTTTGCCATTTGAATTTCTCCTTGGTTATCACTGATAATTATAATATATCCGTCCGGAAGCGGCGAGTCAAGTTACTCTAAAAGAATAAAGATTAAAAAATATTAAAAAACCTCCTTCAAGCGGGAACAAAACGCCTGCTTGCCGCGTCTTATAGGCAAAACAAGGAAAAACAATTTAAATTATTGCCGCACAGCGGTGGAATGGAGGAACATCATGAAAAAGAAAATATTTGCAGCAATCCTTTCCGTAATGCTCATAATCAGCCTCTTTACCGGCTGCGGAGCAGTCAAGAACATGGCAGCCGATACTGCGGAGCCCGGAGCCCCTGCACGGAGCGAAAGCTACTATGATATGGATATGAACTTTGCAGAGGCCGAAGAAGCGGTAGATGACGGCTATTTCTATGACGGTCAGAATTACAGCACCACCAGCGGCAGCGTGGCTGACGTTATTCAGTCCGCCTCCAAGACCTACAACCTTGACACCGAGAAGATAATCTATACTGCCTACGCTGACATAGAGAGTCTTGAATTCGACGAGACCGTTCAGGCGGTTTACGACATGATGGAACGCTTCGGCGCGTATATTGAAAGCTCCTCTGTCAGCGGCACCGATTACGCCACCAAGCATTACGGCGGCAAGTCCTACCGCAGAGCCGATTTCACCATTCGCGTGCCTGTGCAGCATTACTCCGAGATGTCCGTCAGCCTTACCGAAATAGGTAATGTTGTCAGCTATTCCAGTGAGTCCAAGAACATCACCGCCCAGTTTACCGATACCGAGTCCCGCTTGAAGGCCTATCGCACCGAGTATGACCGCCTGCTGGAAATGATGGAAAATGCCAAGACCGTTGAGGAAATGATACAGGTGGAGGCCCGTCTGTCCGAGGTGGAGTATAATATCGAGAGCCTTACCGGCACTCTGCGTGTATGGCAGGATAAGGTGGACTATTCCACCATTCGCCTGAATGTCCGCGAGGTTTATGAGTATACCGAGCCTGTTGTTGAGCCCAAGACATTCTGGGGCAGAATAGTTGAGGCTCTTGACGATTCTATTGAGTGGCTTGCCGAAGCCGGGCAGAATATCGTTATCTTCATCGTAGCGGCTGTGCCCATACTCATTGTCCCCGCCGTTATCGTTGTGATAGTCGTCCTTGTCATTCGCTCCAAGAGAAAGAAGAGGAAGGCTGCCGAAGCCGAGAAAGCCGCTCAGCTGAGAGCAGAATGGGCAGAAAAGAATAAAGAGAATTAAGATAACATAAATTCCTCGGGGGTTTACCCCGAGGAATTTACAGTATATTAAAAAATGACATCTTGAATACTCAGCGGAAAGCGGGTATAATTGCTTATTGCAAGGCAGGAGCGTTTGCGTTGCCTTAGTAATAAGGGGCTGATACTTTGAATTTTATAAAAAGATTTATGGCAGGCCGCTACGGCACCGACCAGCTGTCCTTCGCCATTCTCATTACCGCGCTTGTGCTGAATCTTATCGCGGGCGTAACCGGCATAGTCTATATATCCTCGCTTTCTGCGGTGATACTCTTTCTCGGCATATTCCGCATACTCTCCCGCAACTATGAAAAGCGCCGCGCGGAGAATATGCTGTTCCTGCGCCATTGGAACAAGGTGAAGAACTTCTTCCGCCGCCAGCTTGACAAGCTGCGTCAAAGCAAGAACTTCCGTTTCTTCAAGTGTCCCAGCTGCAAGAACAATCTCCGCGTGCCCAAGGGCAAGGGCAAGATATACGTCACCTGCCCCCGCTGCGGCGAAAGATTTATAAAGAAAACCTAAAAGGAACACCTCTTATCCGAGCCGGATAAGAGGTGTTGTTTTTTATTCTTGAGGTTCTTCTGCGGCGGGTTCCTCTACAGCGCTTTCTTCGGCGGTCTTGTACTGCAGATTATTGGTGAGCAAAAACACGTTGAGGAGATTGAGAATGCCCACTGCGGCAAAGAAGATGGAAAAAGAAGTAGTGAGTGCCTTGGGCATAGCAGTAATGCAGAAGAATGCGGCGGCCATGGAGAAAAACAGGGTGCAGCGGGGTTTGCTGCGTCCAAAGGCATAGCCTGCGGCGTAATAGCAGGATACCGCCGCTGCGCAGACCGCAAGGTAATCGTAAACGAAGCTCATCATGGCAGAGTCGGCAGATTTTTCAAGATAGTAAACGATAAGCCACAGGCAGAGGAACAGGACTATCACAAAGGAACAGAGCATAGTTTCCGCACTGCTTTTTTTGAGATAGGCCATCAGACTCATTACGAAGCAGGAAATACCTGCAAGTCCTCCGAAAACGGAGAGAATGAGCACCAGCTTTGCGCTGCTGCGGATACCCACGCCGTCACGGAAGCACAGGTAGGCTCCGAAT
The DNA here is from genome assembly GCA_964472725.1 of uncultured Oscillospiraceae bacterium. GTDB lineage: Bacteria > Bacillota > Clostridia > Oscillospirales > Oscillospiraceae > RGIG6375. The sequence continues at coordinate 7,483 of CAYYLZ010000063.1, read as the reverse complement.
ATCATGGCAGCGCCCAGTATGACGGATATCGCAAGGGGAATGGGCGTCCGGGGAGCGAAAGCGGTATGATATACCGGCTCTGCGTCGCGACCCTTGACAAGAAAGGTGAGGGCGAAAATTATCACAAGTGCCAGTGCCGCAACTACAGTCATGCAGACGGAAATGGGCGCGAAACGGTCGGCAAGGCCGCTGGCAGGGTCGAGAATGGTGTCTATCTCAGCGCTGTGGAGCGCTGCGCCTACCGCGCAAAGCGCGGCGGTAACACCGGTAAATATAAAAGCAGTTTTTTTCATAGCATAACCTTCCGGGAATGGGAATATAGATGGAACACAGGGACATGCCCTGCGAGCGTTTTCGTATCTTTTAGTATACCATCATATTTGGCAAAAAGGAAGTGTGCAAATGAAAAACTTGGGAAAGATATTTGTTCTGGCGTTTTTGCAGGTGGGTATAATACTGGCGCTGCCTGTTTTTATGGCAGATAGGGTCGAGGCCGCGCCGACAATGCCATCGGCAGCGGTCATGGCGGAGGTAGTTGAAACGAAACCGCCGGCAGTGGACAAGGAAACGGTGATATGTCTGCTGGTGGACGGAGAGGAGCGGGAAATGAACCTTGAAGAGTACCTGTTGGGCGTGGTTGCGGCGGAAATGCCTGCCTCCTTTGAACCTGAGGCGCTGAAAGCTCAGGCGGTCGCGGCACGCACCTACGCAATGTACCGAATAGGCTCAAACGCCCACGATGGGACGATATGTTCCGATTACGGCTGCTGTCAGGCGTGGCTCAGCACGGAACAGCTGCAGGAAAAATGGGCTGCGGCCTACGATGATTACGAGGGGAAAATACGTTCCGCCGTCGGCGAAACGAAAGGTCAGTGCCTTGCCTACAACGGAGAAGCGATACTTGCGGCATTCCATTCATCCTCGGGCGGTAAAACCGAGAGCAGCGAAAACGTTTTCGGACAGGCTCTGCCGTATCTGGTGAGCGTGGAAAGCCGGGAGGATCCCGCCGCTGTGCCCGATTACATAAGCTCCGTGGAGCTGACGGAGAGCGAGCTTTATTCCGCCGTTGCCGCGTGGAACAGTGAGGCAGCGGTTCGGGTATCCCAGGGAGCGCTGCTTTCCGAGGCGGTGTTCTCCACAACGGGGCGGCTTATGAGCGTGAAGCTCTGCGGGGAAGAGATAAGCGGCAGCGAGCTGCGGAAAATATTTGCCCTGCGTTCCGCCGACGTTAGCTGGCAGCGCGGTGAGGAGGGAATAAGCTTTACCGTCACCGGATACGGTCATGGCGTTGGTATGAGCCAATACGGCGCGAACAATATGGCAAAGCAGGGCGCAGGCTGGCAGGAGATAGTTTCCCACTACTATCCCGGCGCGGATATTGTGCCCGTTTCCGAAATAGCTGAGAGCGCCTCAGCTTTGTAAATAAAATGTTTGTGTTTTTCGGTAAAGTAATGTAGAATTGAAACAGCAAATTATATGAGGTGTTTCCTATGGACTATGCTGAAAAATCACTTGAAATGCATTATCAGTGGAAGGGTAAGCTGGACGTTGCTCCCAAGATGGAGGTAAACGATCGCGACGCTCTTTCCATTGCCTATACTCCCGGCGTTGCTCGCCCCTGTATGGAGATAAACAAGGACGTCAGCAAAAGCTTTGAGCTTACTTGGCGGCAGAATACCGTTGCCGTTGTAACGGACGGAACCGCCGTTCTCGGCCTTGGCGATATCGGCCCCGAAGCAGGCATGCCCGTTATGGAGGGCAAGTGCGTCCTGTTCAAGTCCTTTGCGGGCGTGAACGCAGTGCCCCTGTGTCTGCGTACCAAGGACGTAGACGAAATCGTCAATACCGTGGCGCTGTTGGCAGGCAGCTTCGGCGGTATAAATCTTGAGGATATTTCCGCGCCCCGCTGCTTTGAAATCGAGGAAAAGCTGAAGCAGCGCTGCGATATACCCATCTTCCACGACGACCAGCATGGCACCGCTATAGTGGTGTTGGCGGCGCTGACAAACGCGCTGAAGCTGGTGGGTAAGGAATTCGGCGGTATAACCGTCGTTATCAGCGGCGCGGGTGCTGCCGGAACCGCCATCGCGCGCCTGCTCTGCTCCGTTGGGGTAAAGGACGTTATCGTCTGCGACAGCAGGGGAACGATATGCTCTGGAGATGAGCGCCTTAATTCCGCGAAGAAGTCGCTGGCGGAAGTGACCAACAAGGCGAAAAAGACGGGAACTCTGCCCGAAGTGCTGGTCGGCGCAGACGTATTCGTGGGTGTGTCCGCCCCCGGCATTGTAAACGCGGAAATGGTAAAGACCATGGCCAAGGACGCCATACTCTTCGCACTGTCCAATCCCGTGCCCGAAATAATGCCCGACGAAGCTTATAAGGGCGGCGCGGCTATCGTGGGAACGGGCCGCAGCGACCTGCCCAATCAGATAAACAATGTTCTCGCCTTCCCGGGCATATTCCGCGGCGCGCTGGATGTTCGCGCTTCGGATATCAACGAGGAAATGAAGCTGGCCGCGGCAAAGGCTATTGCCGGGCTGGTAGGCGAAGAACTGAACAGAGATAAAATTTTGCCGGAAGCCTTCGACACCAGAGTGGGCGGCGCTGTTGCCGCTGCCGTAGCTGAGGCGGCTCGGAGAACCGGCGTGGCAAGAATATAAGGAGGGTTACCATGGATAAGAAGCTTATTGCTCCCGGCGTATGGAACGTAATTCCCAACGGAATGGCCGCAGCCTATCTTGTTGTGGGCGAGGAAAGGGCGCTGCTTATCGACAGCGGAGCAGGCGAGGTTGACGTAAAGGCTGTTTGCGCCGAGATAACCGAGCTGCCTGTTGATCTGGTCAATACCCACTACCACGGCGACCACACCGCTGCCAACAAGGACTTTGATAATGTCCACATGCATCCCGCAGATGTGCGGAAGCTGACAGAGTGGAGTCAGGTAACTCCCGTTGCCGAGGGCTTTGTGTTCGACCTTGGCGGCAGACAGCTGGAGGTAATTGAAATTCCCGGCCATACTCCCGGAGGAATTGCCCTTTACGATAAGGCGGCGAACATCATGTTCACCGGCGATACCGTTGGACGTATGCCTATTTTCCTTGTAGAAGGCGACTACGACCTTGACGCTTTCGAGGGCAGTATCAAAAAGCTGCAGACCTACGGTGCCGACATGTACGGCGCTCACGATATGGAAGTCAATCGCGCCGATACATTGGAGAAGCTGCTGGAAACCCTCGCACTGTACCGCGCAGGCAAGATAGAGCCCGCCCCCGCAAGTGCGCCTCTGACCGGCAAGGTTTATATGTCGGCAAACGGCACCGGATTTATCTGCCCCGGCGAATAAAAGTGAATAAATGAAAATAGAACGGCGAGCGTCTGGGGAAAAGACGCCCGCCGTTCTGCATTAAGATGGAGAAATGATTGGAAAATGGTTTGGATTTTGAAATGAGGAAGACATTAAAGACATATATGGATTGCTGTCAAGTATATAATAGCGCGTTTTTATGAACAAATACCCTTATTAAAATGAACAAAGTGTAAATGATGCCTTACCACTCCGGGTGAGTCTTGCGGTAGAACTGCGCTATCTTTAACTTGCTCAAAGCGCTTTTGGTTTCGGCGGAGGGGGTGGAGGTGAACTCGTCGCCCTCAAGGTAGTAGCCGTACATGTGAGCCACAGTGGTTTCCTCCATAAGCTCGCTTGTCAGCTGCATATATTCGCTGCCGCCGCCCCAGCCGCACTGCTCAAAGAGCAGATTCATAAGGAAACAGGGGCTTATATCAGGGCCTTCGCCTGTGAAATCCTTGCCCAGGGTCTCCTTGGCTGCGTCATTGGCCCATATCATGTAGCGGGTGCCGAAATAATTGTAAAAGCCGTCGCGGGTAGCCATGTCAAGGTTGATATCTTGATCGCTGTAAACGCTGTTGCTGTAGCCAAGCCATGGATTGTGGTCGCCGTATACCACCAGCACAACGGGCGCGTCATCTTCCCGGAGAGCGTCAACAAGGTTGGTGAGATGCTCGGAGGTGTCCTTGACGGAAGCAAGGTAGTTGTTGAGGATATAGTAGGTCTCCTCGTTTTCATATTCGCCGTTCCAGTGACCGTCCTCGCGGGAGAGTCGGTCAACGTCGTAGGGGCCGTGACCCTGATAGGTAACGGAGAAACTGAAATAGGGCGTGGACTTATCACGCTCCTGATAAAGCTTAAGAATATCCGGCAGAAGAATGAAATCCGCGGCTATGCCGTTTGCCATAACGCCGTAGCGGTTTTCGAGGAACCAATAGTTCTGGAAGCCGAGATAGCCGTTGATGTTCTTGCGGTTGTAGAACCAGTCGTAGCAGGAGTGGCTGCCCTCGGTGAAATAGCCCTGCTCGTTGAAATAGTGGATATAGGAGCCGGTGACCTTGCGGTAGTTATCCTGAGTGTAATAGCCGGTGATGAAGCCTCGCTCGGTGTCTATGGTGCCGCCGGCGAATACGTTGGTGAGCAGATTGCCGGTGTAGCTTTCCTCTTCGAGGGCGCGGTACTTGGCGTATACGTCCTCGGATATGCCGGTAAAGCCCAGCCGCTCAAGGTCGTTGAAGGCTTCAAGCTGAATGGCGATAACGTTTACCCGCTTGTCCTCGGGAATACTCTCGTATTCGTAGGAGGAGAGGATATCCTGCGCCGCCTGAGCGGAATACCCCTCGGGCTTTTCGGGAAAAGCCTCGGGGATGCTGTGGATAAAGGGATAGATGAAGCCGCGGGTGATGTAGACCTGAGTGGACGACCAGCGGTTTGCGTATTCATAGTTCTGGGTCTTGTTGTTGTAGATGTTCTCGCTGAGGTAAACCTTGCTCAGTGGCCAAATGCTGATGAGTATTACAGCCGCAGCCATAAGGCGGGAGCGGGGCTTTATATGACCGCGCACGAAGAAGGCGAGGAAAAGGGCGCCGCCCGCAACGCAGAGAATGCAGAAGGCCAACCTTGCGTCCAGCGAAATATCGTAGTTTACCGATACCTTCAGCGCCGTGCTTATTGCCGTAACGTCAGCAAAAAGAAACGGGTCGTCGCGGCAGAGCAGCTTGAAATAGTTGCCCGCCGAGGCGGCGAGAACGGGTACGGCGGTAGCGAGAAAGGCTATCCACGCTTTGCCGATGAAGCAGTACAGCAGCACCATCAGCAGCACCACCGGCAGCACGTTGAGCAGCGCTATCTGTGGGTGGAGGAAGTAGCCTATAAATATTCTCCAACGGTAGTGACCGAAAGCCAGCAGCAGGCTGAGCAGACCGATGCCCACAGCCGCCGCGATTATAAATAGCCAGTTCCAAAGCCAGAACAGTACCTTGCGGGAACTACACTCTCTTTGGAAAAGGAAACATGAACGGATTTTTTCCATATAAGCCTCCATGTATATATGCTTTATTAGAGAGATTATAGCATACAATTGGGCGCAAGTTAAGATGTAAGATGTAAAAATTAGGGGTGCGTACCTTTACTTTTTCGATATATTAAGCTATAATCAAGGGTACGTTTAACAATGCGAAGGAGTTTCCTATGCCCGAATTGAGAAATATTACTCTGGGTGAGCTTTTCAGTGAGGTTTGCACCCGATTTGAAAACAGAATAGCCGTAGAGTATATGGGCGAAAAAGCCACCTACGCTCAGCTTGATGAGCGCACTGACCGCATTGCCAGCGGCCTGTTGGCTCTCGGCGTAAAGAAAGGCACTCGTGCCGGCATTTGGGGCAATGACAGACCTAATACCCTGTACTGTCTGCTGGCTATGGCGAAGATAGGCGCGGTGGCGGTAATGCTGGGCACCAGCCTGCAGCAGAGTGAGCTGGAGGGGCTTATGACCCTTGCCGAGGCCGAGTACATATTCTTTGACGAGGGCTTCCGCGATACCTCTTTCCCCGAGGTTTGCCGTCAGCTGAAGTTGCCCCTGCTGAAAGGATTGTGCTACATAGGCGCGGAGCCTGTTGAGGGCTTCCGGACGCTCGATGAGTTGGAAAAGCTGGGCGAGAGCGTTTCGGGTGAAGCGCTGGCTGCCGTAAAGGCTGCCGTAAAGCCTGACGATACCGATATGATACTCTTTACGTCTGGTACCACCAGCGCCAGCAAGGGCGTCCTTACCACTCATCGTTCCCGCGCAAACAATGTGCTTGCCCATATCAGGGCGCTGAGAGCCACAGAGAACGACAAGTTCTGCGTGGCAATACCCATGTTCCACTGCTTTTCTCTTACAGGCAGCGTGCTTTCCGCAATAATGAGCGGCGCCTGCGTGTATTTCCCCAATAACCGCCGCACCAAGACCCTGTTCGAGGCCATCGAGCGGGATAAAATAACCGTACTCCACGCCGTACCCACCCTGTTTTCAGCCATGCTGGCGAGAAACAACGCAGGAGAATATGATATATCCTCCCTCCGTACCGGCGTTATCGGCGGTGCGACCTATCCTCCGGAGTTCTTCGAGCGAGTGAGCCGTGAGCTGGGTTATAATCTGCTCTCCTCTTTGGGACAGACCGAGGCCACTGCGGGCTTCACCTTCTGCGATTACGACGACCCAATGGAGATAAAGGCGAATACAGTGGGACGCTTTATCGACAATACCGAGGGTATGATACGCAATATCAATACCGGCGAGGCTCAGCCCGTTGGCGAAACCGGCGAAATATGTGTGCGCGGCTACGGCGTTATGCAGGGCTATGTGAACGCCCCCGAGGTGACTGCCGAGACCCTGCTGCCCGATGGCTGGCTGCGTACAGGCGACATGGGCTTTATTGACGAAAATAACTGCCTGCACATAACCGGCAGACTTAAGGACATGATAATCCGCGGCGGCGAGAATATTTCTCCCGTTGAGATAGAGGAACTGCTGCTTTCCGACGGACGCGCCGCCGAAGTAAAGGCCGTTGCCGTTCCGGACGAGCATTACGGCGAGGAAATTTGCGCCTGCATCGTACTCAAGGGCGGACAGTCCATGACGGAAGAGGACGCAAGAGATATAGTCCGGGATAAGCTGGCCTATTTCAAGGTTCCCCGCTATGTCCTCTTTATGGACTCTATACCCAAGACCAACAGCGGCAAGGTCGCCATCGGTCAGCTCAAGGAGTTGGCAAAGACCGCGCTGGGACTGTGAGGTGCAGTATGAAAAGCTACGAAATGATCCGCGAAATATTCAACGAGTGCGCCAATAATCAGATGCGCGACGTGGATATAAGCGAAATCGAAACCGACGATACCGACGCAGTGGTTAAAAACTTTTTGGAGGGCAGCGACATCACCTGCGAGAAATCCGTCCTCGCCAACGGCACCATAATCTATGATATCGTCACCGACGGTATCCGCCAGCGGGTAGGATTTACCGAAATATGAATAAGGAAAAAGGACATTCCTCGGAATGTCCTCAGTGTGTCAAAAAAGTTTGCGGCACGTCCATGCCTTAGTAGAGTGTATGAGTCATGCATGGCTACTCCCTTGAGGAGAAGCTGGCGGCGAAGCC
>CAYYLZ010000062.1:0-11125 GCA_964472725.1 uncultured Oscillospiraceae bacterium | reverse complement strand
CAGCCATCAGTACAAACAGAAGAAGTATTCTGAATAGCGAACTGCGGGCATAGAGCATAAATACGGAAAGGTGTTTTCTCATTTTTCTTCACTCCTGTCCCAATACTCCTCGATGAGAGCAAGAGCCTCACTTTTTCCTACTCCCATCTGTCTGAGCATATGAACCACGTTCATAGTATCATTTTCCAACATTTCGGCTCGTATAAGCCGTACCTTATCCTCGTCGAGCTGCATATAACTTTTTGCTCCCGAGTGAGAATAAATAAGTTTTTCTTCTTCCAGCATACGATATGCCTTTTGCACTGTATTGGGGTTTACGCCCAAAAGCGCCGAAAGCACTCTGCGGGAGGGCAGCTCGTCGCCATTTTGTATATTGCCGGCAATGACTCCCCTCTTTATATATCGCAGTATCTGCTGGTAAATAGGGCTGCCATCCTCCATGATGAAGTTTTCAAAAGAGATCACGGTATGCCCACTCTCCTTTTCTGGATATCGGCGTCGACTCCGCTATCCAACCGTGTTACTCGAGTAATACACTTTATAACTGTATTATACAAGTGATACAGTTCGCTGTCAACTGTTATTTGAAAATATTTACTCCGCAAGCAAAAAGAAACCTCCCAAGCGGGAGGTTTCTTTCAGGTTATTAAGAATTATCAGAAGCCGATGTACTTTGCAAGCTGGTCAAGCTTATAATAGTTGTTGCCGCCGATGTTGAAGCCTGTTATCTCAACAGCAGCTCCGTTAACATAAACGGACTGAGGAGAAATAACTGCCGTTGCGGCATTGTCCTCGCCGGTCTGCATTTCGGTACCATCTGAGGTATATGCTGCACCGGTGGTGATGACTACGCTCTTTGTGGCAGCATCGTATGCAACTTCAAAGCTGTTGAGAGCGCATGCAACGTCACGGAGCTTTACGTAGGTTTCGCCGTTGATAGTATAAGCATCAACAGCAACATCCTTGCCGCCAAGAGCAATGGTCTGAGGTGCATAAGATGCAGCAAGTTCATTAACGGTAACTACGGTTGCCGCAAGACCTGCGTTTGCAGACTTAACACCAACATAATAAGTGCCTGCCTTGTCGAAGCTAATCTTAAATTCACCGCTTACAGCGTCAATGCCGGTGTCGGTCATAGTATCAATTGCAGTACCAACATAGACATCACCGTTGAGTGCGGTAGCAAAATAGCCATAGGTAGTGATGTCAAATGCCCAGGACACAGCGTTCATGGTAATAGCTTCGCCAACTACGATATCACTTGTGAAGGGACTCAGATAGCTGGTTTCCTTGAATTCAATGCCGTCAAGAGCGTAGACATAATATGCGCCGCCGGGTGTCAAAGCATCGGTACTGTAGATATAGCCTTTACTGCTGCCGGGATCCATAATCCATGCGCCGTTGGTGGGAACGTGACCCCACATTTTGGTATAGGCACCGTAAACACCTATGCCGATGTCTGCGCTGCCGCCTGCAAACTCAGCATCATGGAGAGCCTTGATGCCGTCGAAGGCAGTCATGCCTTCGGCGTAAGGAATGGCATACAGGAGAATGGGGGTGCCGCTCTTGCCGATGGCGACGCTGCCGCCTTCCTGCACGGTAAAGTATACATAAGCAGGGTCAAGACCGGTGTCAAACGCATACAGAGCGGTGGCTACGGTGTGGCGGGTTATTGCGTCGAGCGCAACATCCCAACCTATAAACTTAAAATTGGGTATCTCGGGTACTGCGGGAGGATTTGCAGCCTTGCCTTCCTCTACATACTCGGTGGCAAAGGTCTGATAATTAACACCGTCGCGGTACTCAACCAGATAGGGACCATCATGGGACATCTGCAGGCCATCCATGGTGTAGTAATCGAAGCTGAGATTGCCCTTTGCATCGATTGTTACAATTAGCCCCTTACCCATAACCCATGCGCTGCCGCCGGAAACGCCGGTATACTCTGCGTCGGAAATGCAGCCTGCGGCGAGATATGTGAAGTTGAGCTCCACCTGAGTGCCCTGACCGTCAATGACTATCTTGTCACCGGCATGCATCACGGTGTCATAAGATGTATCAAAATTAGAATGATTGTGACCCCAGATAACAACGATATTGGGATACTTATTAAGAGCTTCTGCCAACTTGGCTGCATTTTCAGTAATGCGTCCATCCCAGTAGTGTATGGGGAAATGAGAGATAACAAAAATAGGAATATCCTTGGGAGCGGTGGCGAGATAAGTGTCGATGCGATTAATATCTTCTTCACTGTAACCCTGGCCGAAATTTGCGGAAATAGCGCCTGCACCAAGGCAATAGATGATATAGTCGTCGGTCTTTATGCCTTCGCCAACGCGCAGGAGACGGTCGGCGGTGGGATTATTCTCGTAATTATTCATGTAGTCGCCGCCGGCATAAGGATACCATTCGTGGTTACCGTAGGTATATACGGTAGTACCGATGTAGCCAGCTTCAACCTGAGCGTCCATATAGTCTATGACACCCTGAGCGTTTGCCCAGTATTCAGTTGCGGTAGTGGAATAGGCGCTTCCCATATCACCGCAGAAGCCCATGGAGTCAATGTAGCCCACAGTGTTCTTGAGATTGGTCATCCATACATCGAGGTTATTCTGAGCGTAGCCCAGGCTGTGGTGGGTATCGGAGGCAAAAGCAAGGGTGATAGAACCGTCTGCGTTCTTAACGGCGTCCTTGACTACGCTGGAAAGATCACTTCCGTCGGGGACATATACTTCTTCCTCTGCAGCACCGGTCTCAGCGCCGGCTTCAGCCATTTCCTTCTCAAAAATGAGTATCTCGGTGGCCTCAGCCTCGTCCTTGGTATAGTCGAATTTAGTACCGTCAAAGATAAGGTAATAAATATTGTGCATCAGGACGTGCTTAGTGTCTGCCTGATATACGAAAGTACGGCCGCTGCTCCAACTCATGAAGCCACCGCTACCGGCAAAGATAAAGTTTCCGGGAGAGGCAACACTTTCAATGGTATCGTTGGCACCTGCAGTCCATTTGACCGCATCAGAAGCAGGCGTTGTGGCATCACCGTTTACTGTGATTTTCTCAGCGGTAAGCATTCCGCTAAACGCCAGCGCATAATACTCGCCATTATACTCTGCGGCTACGATATAGCGGTTACCGAGGGTGATGCTGTCTGCAAGGGTATAATCACCTGCCGGTTCTTCGGCAGCCATTACTGTCGCAGCGCTGAATATAGAAATCAGCATGGACAGAATCAGCAAATACACCGATACTTTTTTAATTTTTCTCATAGTGACCCTCCTTAAAAATATTAAAGAAACCATGCTAATATAGCAGTTCTTATTTTTTATTATAAGAAAATTGCAAAACAATTTCAATAATATTAAATATAAAATTTCCGTATAGCGATAGTGGTTATAAGCTGTGCTTATATCGTAACATTGTTGACTATGGTTTGAAAATAAACACAGTCTGTGGTATTATCGTTCCGAGGCGGTGATACAATGAACAAGAAAGAAATACGCGCCATGATACGCGAGAGAAAGAAGCTGCTTTCCCATGAGGAAATAGTTGCACACAGTGAAAAGCTCTGCCATATACTCTGTGAGCAGCAGGTATATAAAGATGCTGCCGTGATATATTCCTATCTCGCCTATAATAAGGAGATAATCACCACTCCCCTCATCGAAAGAGCATGGAAAGACGGTAAGGCGGTAGCAGTTCCCAAGTGCTATGAAAATAACCGCATGGAATTTCACCGCATATATTCCTTTGACGAGGTTGAGCCTGGTATGTACGATATTCCGGAGCCTGTCAGCGGAGAAATAGTTGATGACAAGGACGTTCTGATACTTATGCCAGGCCTTGCCTTCGACAGCGAGTTCAACCGAATCGGCTACGGCGGCGGATATTACGACCGTTATCTCGACCGCAAGCAGGACTGCCGCTTCACAAAAGTAGCATTTGCCCATAATTTTCAGTTGCTTGAGCATATAGAAACAGATGAGCACGATTACAAGGTGGACATTATAATCACTGACAAAGGCTGCCTGTATTCCCGATAATTGAAAAAAGTTTGCGATTATAATGGCAGGCTATTGACATCATGCTTATTTATGATAATATTGCATTGTAATTTAGTCAGAGTAGAGGCTGAGCATCAAGTGCCGGCGGGATGGGAAGTCGCCCACCGGACGAAAAACCCAATGTGGTTTATGATTCAGTCTCGCGTCCGCTGGCACATATGACGGGATAGTCATACTTTTGACTTATCGCACCTTCTTTTGTGTACTGGACAAAAGAAGGTGTTTTTTGTTGTGTGAGCATGGCAGGAAAACCGATACCACCAGCGAGAAAGATAACGGAGGAAATACACCATGATGACCTACGAAGAAGCACTCACCTATTATGACAAGGCCGCACTTTCCGGCTCTATCCTGCAGAGAGACGTTATGGACGCTCTTCTTCAGGAAATCGGCAATCCCCACCTCGGCATGAAGTACATACACATTGCGGGCACCAACGGCAAAGGCTCTTGCTCCGCGTTTACCAGCTCCATACTCAATAAGGCCGGATACCGTACCGGACTTTACGTTTCCCCTTACATTCAGGAATTTTCCGAAAGAGTACAGGTAAGCGGCCAGCTTATTCCCAAGGAGGATGTGGCTTCCATAACCGAGGAGCTTGTAAATGCCTCCAAGGTTATTATGGAAAGAGGCTTCCGTCAGCCTACAGTTTTTGAACTTATCACCGCTATGGGCTTCCTGTGGTTCAAGCGACAGAATTGTGACATCGTTGTTCTTGAAGTTGGCATGGGAGGCAGACTTGATGCCACCAACTCCATTCCCGAGGCCGAGGTTTATACCATTATGAACATCGGCTATGACCATATCGGTGAGCTTGGCGATACTCTTGAGCTTATCGCAGGCGAAAAGGCCGGCATAATCAAGGAAGCCGGCGGTCCCGTTGTTGTATACGATCAGGGCGAAAATGTTCTTAACGTATTCCGCGGCGTATGTGCCGAAAAGAGCAAGGATATGATCGTAGCAGACAGTGCTCCCGCAGTTGTAAAGAGCATTGACATCGACGGCACTGTTATTGATTACAAGAACTATAAAGATCTTCGCATTTCCCTTTTGGGCAACTATCAGGTTCGCAACGCCGTAACCGTTATCAACGTTATCGAGCAGCTTATCGGACGCGGCTGGAATATTACCGAGCAGAACATCCGTGACGGTCTTGCCAGCGCTCACTGGCCCGGCAGAGTTGAAGTTCTCCGCCGTGATCCCATCGTCATTGTCGACGGAGCACATAATCCCCAGGGTACTACGGCTCTTGCCGAAACTTTGCGCTCCATTTTCCCGGACCGTAAATTCACTTTTGTATGCGGTGTTTTGGCTGATAAGGATTATGACTCCAGCCTTGACGTTATCGCTCCCCTTGCCGAGAAATTCTACGCAGTAACTCCCAACAGCTACCGTGCTCTTTCCGCTGAGCAGCTGGCAAAGGAAATAACCACCCGATGCAACGTACCCGCAAAGTCTTATGATACCATTCCCGAGGCGCTGGACGATGTTATGGCAAACGCAGCCAAGGACGACATTATCTGCGTATTCGGTTCTCTCTATCAGGTAGGCGAAATCAGATCTTATTACGGCTTCAACACTTTCTGATACCGAAAGGGTGATTCATTTTGAAAAAACTGAACACTAAAATGATTGCAATCTGCGGTATTCTTACCGCAATGACTATTGTTCTTGCTGAGTTTATGGGAATTAATCTCGCAATGATTCAGATAAGCTTCAACTTTATTCCCATAGTATTCGCTGCGATGTATCTTGGGCCTGTCCCCTGCTGCATCATTGCTGCCCTTGCTGACTTTGTCGGAGCGTTGCTGTTCCAGGGAAGCGTAAATCCCTTTATCTCGATAATTTCGGCGCTTATGGGTCTGAGCTACGGTATATTCCTTTACAGCGGTTCTCCCGTCAATAAGGCTCTTAAAGCTACCGTTATGAAGTTCTTACGCAAGGCAAAGAACCCCGAACAAATTGCAGTAATTGTAGTTGGCGCCATAGCCGTGCTGTTCGATATCGTGGCTTTTACACTCATTCTCACGCCCATTACCCTGCATCTTTATTACAATCTCAGCTATGCTGTCATCTATGCTCCCAGAGCGCTTAAGGCCATCATAATGCTGCCGCTGGAAACTGTGGTTATATCCCTTATAGACAGCCAGCTTATCCCACGTCTCAAGAAAACCTCTCTTTTAAAAAAAGCTTAATAGACGCAAAAACTCCCTGTCACTGACAGGGAGTTTTTGTATCATAATAAATTATTCAGCCTTTGCTTCACAGTAAATACAGCGGTAAACGCCGTTTTCGGCATCGGTAAGCTTGAAACGCTGAGGCAGCTCCTGCTCCACGGAGGTAATACAGCGGGGGTTCTTGCAGGAAATAACCCCGTTCAGCTCAGCAGGCAGCTCCAGTTTGCGCTTTTCGATGATCTCGCCATCTTTTACGAGATTGACGGTAATACCGGGATCAATATATCCGAGAACATCAAGATTCAGATCGATAAGAGCGTCGATCTTTATAATGTCCTTCTTGCCGGACTTGCCGCTCTGGGCGTTCTTGATGATGGCTACGCCGCAGTCAAGCTTCTCGAGGTTGAGGAACTGATACAGCTTCATACTGGTACCGGCCTTAATATGGTCGATTACATAGCCGTTTCTGATAGAATCTATATTCATTATTCCACCTCCAAAAGCATCATGATAAGAGCCATACGGATATACTTGCCGTAAAGCACCTGCTTGAAGTAGCAGGCTCTGGGATCCTCATCGACTGCGGTGGATATCTCATTTACTCTGGGCAGCGGGTGAAGTATTGCGAGGTCTTCTTTGGCGCTCTTAAGCTTCTCGGGAGTAAGGATATAGCTGTCCTTAAGGCGGATATAATCAGCCTCGTTGAAGAAGCGCTCACGCTGCACGCGGGTCATGTAGAGGATATCAAGCTCGGGCATTGCCTCATCGAGAGAGCCGGTCTCCTTATAGGGTATCCCCTTCTTCTGCAGTACGTCCTGCAGCACATAGTCAGGAACGGTCAGCTCTTCGGGAGATATCATAACAAACTTGATTCCCTCGTAGCGAGAGAGTGCATTTATAAGAGAATGGACGGTTCGACCGAACTTGAGGTCGCCACATACACCTACGGTCATGTTATCCAGTCTGCCCTTGGTCTTGCTGATGGTGATAAGGTCGGTAAGGGTCTGAGTGGGGTGATTATGACCGCCGTCACCTGCGTTTATAACAGGAATGGAGGCTGCAAGCGAAGCTACCATAGGAGCGCCTTCCTTGGGGTGACGCATGGCAATAATGTCGGCAAAGCAGCTTACAGTGCGGGCGGTATCGGCAACGCTTTCACCCTTGGCAGAAGAACTGCTGGTTGCCTCGGAAAAACCGATAACACTGCCGCCCAGCTCAAGCATTGCGGACTCGAAGCTGAGCCGGGTGCGGGTGGAGGGCTCGTAGAAAAGGGTTGCCAGCTTCTTACGTTTGCACTTCTCTGCGTACTTGTCGGGATTTGCGATAATATCGTTTGCCGTTTCTATAAGACGGTTTATTTCATCTGTGCTGAGATCGTTTATATCAATAAGACTTCTCATTTTGCTATCCTGCAACTTTCTTGAAAATATATTGATCAGCCTACGAAATCGGCCATGCAACGCTCATATACCTTGAGCGGGTCATCAGCCTTGGTAATAGGTCTGCCGACTACTATGTAATCGGAACCCAGCTTCTTCGCCAGCTCGGGAGTGGTTACACGCTGCTGGTCACCGATGTCACCGTCAGCGAAGCGGATACCCGGGGTAACGGTAAGGAAGCCGCTGCCGACCTTTTCGTGAATGATTCCGGACTCCAGCGGAGAGCAGACAACACCGTCAAGACCTGCACTCTGCGCAGTTTTTGCGTAAGACTCTACAACATCGGGCAGAGCCTTGTCTATAAGAAGCTCGTTTCTCATCATTTCCTCGTTGGTGGAGGTGAGCTGAGTTACAGCAATAAGAATTGTGCGGGAGCCATCGGGACGGGTCAGGCCGTTAAGGGCGGCGTTCATCATGGCGGAGCCGCCTGCCGCGTGAACGTTGGTCATATCAACACCGAGGTTGGAGAGAACCTTCATGGCAGAGCCAACGGTGTTGGGAATATCATGAAGCTTAAGGTCGAGGAATATCTTCATTCCCCTGCTCTTGATCTCACGAACTATCGCAGGACCCTCGGCATAGAACAGCTCCATGCCTATCTTAACGAAGGGAGTTGCTCCGCGGAATTTATCGAGAAATTCCAAAGTCGCTTTTGCGGAAGGAAAATCACAAGCTACAATTACGTCTTTTCCCATCAGTGCGCGCCTCCTATGATGTCAGAAAGATTTTCTATACCCAGCTTCTCCATTTCGCGGGGAAGCTCTTCAATTATGTTCTTGCAAGCGAAAGGATCCTTAAGGTTAGCTGCACCAACCTGCACGGCAGTTGCACCGGCGAGCATCATTTCTATCACGTCGGCAGCGGAAGACACGCCGCCCATACCCATAATGGGTATATTTACGGCTTCGTAGACCTCATAGACCATACGAAGAGCTACCGGGAATACGGCAGGGCCGGAGAAACCACCTTTCACATTGGCGATAATGGACTTTCTTGTATTAAGATCAATGCGCATACCCAGCAGAGTATTGATGAGGCTGACGCCGTCTGCTCCTGCCTTTTCGCAGGCAACTGCTATTTCGGCAATACTGGGAGCGTTAGGGGTAAGCTTCACAAAAAGAGGCTTGGAGGTAACGGCACGTACTGCCTTTGTTACTTCGTAAGCGCTGTCGGCAGAGGTACCGAAGCTCATGCCGCCGTTATGGACGTTAGGGCAGCTGATGTTAAGCTCGATCATACCGATTTTGTCCACCTTATCGGCCTTGGCGCAGCATTCAACGTATTCATCGATAGCAAAACCACTGATGTTGGCGATAACAGGCTTGGTGTAGTATTTGCTCAGCTCAGGGATTTCACTCTCGATGACCTTGTCAATGCCAGGATTCTGCAGACCGACGGAGTTTATAAGACCGGCGGTGCATTCAGCAATTCTGGGGGTGGGATTGCCAAAGCGAGGCTCGCGGGTAGTTCCCTTCATGGATATGGAGCCGAGAATGTTTATATCGTAGAGCTCTGCAAACTCATAACCAAAGCCAAAGGTACCGCTGGCGGGGATAACAGGGTTATCAAGATGCATAGTACTCAGCTGAACAGAAGTGTTTACCATATTATCTCCTCCTTTACCAGAACAGGGCCGTCGCGGCAGATTCTTTTATTGCCATACTTAGTTTCACAGCTACAGCCCATGCAGGCGCCGAAGCCGCAGCCCATGCGCTCCTCGAAGCTGTACTGACCGTCACATTCAAGGACGTTATAAACTACCTTCATCATCACTTCAGGACCACAGATATAATGATAGTCGGGTTTTATGGAAAGAAGCTCAAAGGCGTTGGTAACGAAACCCTTAACACCCTTTGTTCCGTCAACTGTAGTCGTATATACTTCCAGTCCAAGAGCCTTGAATTCCTCTTCAAGATAGGAATCCTCCGCGCTGTTGAAGCCGATAATTACTGAAGGCTTCTTGCCGGCCTTTATGAGTTCTCTTGCCAGAAGGTACAGGGGCGCAGAGCCTGCGCCGCCGCCGATAAGCACGGGTGTATTGCCACAAGTAGTCACATCAAAGCCGTTGCCCAATCCGGACAGCACGTCCAGTTTTACACCGGGTTCAAGAGTGGACATATACTCCGTGCCCTTACCAACAGCTTTATATATAATTGTTACCTCATCGCCGTTTACATCGCATACGGAAATGGGTCTGCGCAGATAGAAGCCGTCAAGCTCAATGTTGATGAACTGACCGGGCTTGGTGATATCGGAGGTATCTCCGCGAAGTATCATCTTCCAAACGCTTTTGGCTATATTGTCGTTGCGCCCTATTTCGAATAAGCCTTTTTTCATTTTCTCCCCTCTTCCCAAACTATTTCTCCGCCGCATACAGTCATAATGCAGCGTCCGTAAAGTTCTTTTCCAATAAAGGGCGTTGCTCTGCCCTTGGTAAGGAATTCATCGCCGTCTACAATATAGGACTCGTCGAGGTCAAATACTGTGAAATCCGCTCCGGCACCGTCGTAAAGACCGTGGCCAATGCCGAACCGCTTTGCCGGATTTACGTGCATAAGCTCTATGAGCTTCTCGAGACTGATAAGGCCTTCCTTTACAAGTCTGGTGTAGCTTGCGGCAAAGGAGGTTTCCAAACCTACAATGCCCATAGCGCTGTCTTTAAGACCTTTGCCCTTCTCCTCGGCACTATGGGGCGCATGGTCGGTCGCAATCATGTCTATGGTACCGTCAATGATTCCCTCAATGAGTGCTTCCATATCACTGCGGCTTCGCAGCGGCGGATTCATTTTGAATCTGCCGTCCTCCTGCAGATCCTCGTCGCAGAAAACAAGATAATGAGGTGCGGTTTCGCAGGTTATATCAACTCCGTTTTTCTTAGCCTGACGAATGACATCGACACTTTCTTTACAGGATATATGGCAAACGTGATATTTGCAGCCGGTTTCGGCAGCAAGCTCGATATCGCGGGCGATCTGCTGCCATTCACTTTCGGAGCATATACCCTTATGGCCGTGAGCTTTTGCATACTCGCCATCGTGAATGTAGCCGCCGCGCAGCAGGTCATTTACCTCACAATGCGCCGCGACTATCTTATCAAGACGCTTGGCCTCAAGCATAGCCTGACGCATCATATCGTCACTCTGTACGCCGCTGCCGTCGTCAGAGAAAGCTACGGCATATTCAGCCATTGCAGCCATGTCGGCAAGCTTATCTCCCTTGCGTCCTACGGTGATAGAACCGTAAGGATATACATTAACGTGGGCGTCACGGCGAATGATCTCCAGCTGTGCTTCAAGGTGTTCGGAGCTGTCCGGCACCGGGTCAAGGTTAGGCATGGCGCATACGTCGGTGAAGCCGCCTCTTGCGGCAGACATTGTGCCGGTGGCTATGCTCTCCTTATAAAAAAAGCCCGGCTCTCGCAAATGAACATGAACATCAGCGAAACCGG
>CAYYLZ010000061.1:0-11155 GCA_964472725.1 uncultured Oscillospiraceae bacterium | reverse complement strand
AAGCAGGGCGAGCTTATCGCCTACATGGGCAGCACCGGCGTTTCCACCGGCAGCCACCTCCATTTTGAGATCCGCATAAACGGCGAAGAGCCCGTGGATCCTCTGGAGTATCTCCATTGATTTTTCAGCCCCACTGTCACGGCAGTGGGGCTTTTTCGTCCCGGCTCAAATTTTTTGAAATAGGGACTTATATTCTTAATATATATATGTTATAATGATTTTCAGTCCGAAAAAAGGAGGTGCGCCCGTGGCGGTAAAGCAGACCGGAAACAGAATAGTGGCTCAGAACCGCAAGGCTTACCACGATTATTTCGTGGAGGACAAGTACGAGGCGGGCATATCCCTTGCAGGAACCGAGGTCAAGTCCATCAGACAGGGCACCATCAACCTGAAGGACTCCTTCTGCATAGTCAAGGACGGCGAGGTTTTCGTCCACGGTATGCACATCAGCCCCTACGAAAAGGGCAACATTTTCAACAAGGATCCCCTGCGCCCCCGCCGTCTGCTTATGCACAAGCGGGAGATACGCAAACTTCACAGCCTCATCAAGCAGGACGGTTACGCAATAATCCCCCTCTCCGTCTACTTTAACGAGAAATCCAAGGTCAAGCTGGAAATAGGCGTATGCAAGGGTAAAAAACTTTACGACAAGCGTGACGCTGCGGCGGCAAAGGACGCCAAGCGTGAAATAGACCGGACTATGAAGATCCGGCGCTGAAGCAGTAAATAAACTGAAAGGAAGATACACATAATGGCAAATCCTATCGTAACCTTTGAAATGGCAAACGGCGATATCATCAAGGCAGAGCTTTATCCCGAAATTGCCCCCAACACCGTAAACAACTTCATCTCTTTGGTAAGTTCCGGCTTCTATGATGGCCTGATTTTCCATAGAGTTATCAAGGGCTTCATGATCCAGGGCGGCGACCCCCAGGGCACCGGCATGGGCGGCCCCGGCTACTCCATCAAGGGTGAGTTCCTCCGCAACGGCGTTGCCAACAACCTGAAGCACGGCCGCGGCGTTCTCTCCATGGCTCGCGCAATGAGCCCCAACTCCGCAGGCAGCCAGTTCTTCATCATGCATGCCTCCGCTCCTCACCTGGACGGCCAGTACGCCGCTTTCGGTAAGGTAATCGAGGGCATCGAGAACGTTGACAAGATCGCGGGCGTCGCCGTTGATTACAACGACCGTCCCGAGACCGAGCAGAAGATGGCTAAGGTCACCGTCGACACCTTCGGCGTTGAGTATCCCCAGCCTGAGAAGATGTAATTTTATAGCCAAAATTCCCTGTTAAATACGCCCGTGTAGTTATCGGGCGCTTAGGCGACCAAGGAATCGAATCTATGCGGAATTGCGAGTGAGAGAATTTCCCGCAGGGTGCGCTGAAAAGCGCAGAGGAATACTGCCATATTCCCGAGCATTTTCGGTGCAGCCTGCGGCAAATTGGCCGCTTGCAAACCGCAATAGATTCGTTCTGCGGGAGCGAAAAAAATGGGGCCGTAAAGGTTTCGACGGGGGTATGGAGGCGGAATAAGCGGGCGGTTGCGCTCACCAACCTAAAAATGGGCACTTATAAATTAAAGAACAACGATTCTTACGAACTGGTAGCCGCTTAAGGCTGCCCATCGCCGCCGGAAGGGCCACGAGCCGGATGTGCGGTGTCACTTAGTGGCGTCCGTGAGTGCGCAAAGCTTTGAGCGCACCACGCATAATGAAGCTACCCAAACCGATACGCGTGACGGCTTGCGTATGGCGCGGGGAATTGGGCATTAGCCCGGAATAACCGTCTGCGCCCGGAGAAGGTTCCGAGGAAGTGCTTTCGGACGCGGGTTCGATTCCCGCCGGCTCCACCACTCATTCTCACGTTCAGTGGGAAATCAGAAAAGACGCTGTATGGCTAAGCTTTGCTTTCCATGCAGCGTCTTTTGTTGCTCTTAGCGACGATCGCCTTAAGCACTATTTTATGCGTTTTCGTTAAAATGGAAGGTCACTTTCGTCCAGGACAACTCTGAGCATAGCAGAAATAAAACCCATATAAGAATGCACTGTCATTTCTTCATTCCATCAGGCGAGAAAGACAGCGCATTTTCATATTTTCTTTACTGTATTATCCCGCGATTCCGCCGTTTCCTGTGGCGTAGCCGCCTCCGACATCGTGGCCCAGGTCGCAGGTATACTCCCAGCAGATAATGTCACCGTCATTGAGCCGGTAGCGGCTGCAGCCGTAATTTGGGAACCATTCGTTCACCTTATACATCCAGCCGGAAAGCTCACCTACGTCGAACTCATAAAGGTTGGCAATACCTTCAATATACGCACTGTTGTAGATTGGGGTATTCATAAACTCCAAGTGTATCTTCTGCTGCTTGCATACTCTCTGCAGCACGTTGAACACGCTTTCGCCTTCGCGGAAAGTGACTTCCATAGGCTCCAATATCCATCCGTCCTCGGGAACGAGGTCAACCTTCTCAGGGTCGCAATCTTTAAGGTTGTCCAAAATTGTAGAGCAGGATATGGACAGTGTGCAGGTATATTCGTTCTCGCCTATAACTACATCCTGAGGCTCTACAGGCGTAGGTTTACCCTCGGGTACGGGATCTGTTTTGTATGCGTCCGGCGTGATGGTGGTTGTGCTTTCCGGTATAGGCTCCGCACCGGTAGCAGGCGCGCTATCAGTGCCGGGGGTATTGCCTATGGGCGCACAGGCCGCAGTCACCGCTACTATTAAAAGCATTGCGGTAATAATTATCATTCTGTTTTTCTTAAACTGCATAGTCGCTCCTTTACAGCATCTTGGCACTTCCCAACATATTATAGATCATCTGCGCTATCTCGCCGCGAAGTATGGCGCGCCCAGGCTGAATATCGAGATCGCTCTGGTCGAGGATATTCTCTCCGTAGCAGAATGCTATACTCTCCCTCGCCCACTCACTTACGTCGGAATAGTCTCCGAATTGGGCAAGCACATTTAGTATCTCATAGTTTTCAAGCGTAGTATCCATGCCGCAGAGCTTGGCGGCACGGGCTACCATTGCCGCCGCCTCCTGACGGGTAATGGTGCCGTTGGGTTCAAATGTTGTGTCTGTCTTTCCGTTTACGATGCCATAATTATATGCCGTACCAACATAGGCCGCATACCACTCCTTTGCGGCAACGTCCTTGAATACGCTGACGGTCTTTGGCGTGAGTCCCAGCGCCTTGACCACTATGGTAGCAAACTGGGCGCGGGTCATAGTCTCGTCGGGCTGATAGGCGGTATCGGTCATGCCGTTGATGATGCCGCGTGCGATCAGCGCCTCGATTGCGGTCTGATTTTCATGGTTCTTTATGTCGTCAAAGGTTTTGCCTTTTTCGGTTATCTCGGTTTTTTTAACGTCTGCGTGCTTATTGGGCAGACCTGCGGTGGCGGTATTTGCCGAAACTCGTATAGTTGTATCACTCATGCGGTAGAGGCTGTTTTTGCCTGCGGCTGCGCGCATTGCCGCTACGATACCGTAGAAGCCCTGCTCGGTGGACATTTGGTCACTGCCACCACCGCCGGAAGTGTGGATAAAACTGCCGTCGGCTTTGCGGAAGCTGAGAAGATTATCAAGCAGGGTGTTCCCTTTTTTCACAAAGCGACTGTCCTCAAGGTCTATACCAAGCTCACACAGCGCAACGATAACCTGCACAACGCTTTCGGAATTTTCCACATCGTAGCTGGAATAGCCGCCCTCGGCGTCCTGCATCCCGCTCAGGCAGGCAAGCGCCTTTTCCGTAGCTGTTTTGACTTTGCTCTGCTCCTGATACTTGGCAAGAGCCTGCAGAGCCATACCGGTGATATCGGGGTCGGATGTATTGTCGCCGCCCTTGGAGTACAGACTCCATCCGCCGTCATTGTTCTGACGGCTAAGTATTTCGTCAATGTACATTTGGCGGGTCGCCTGCGTTTTTGCTTCGGTATTGACAGGCATATCGTAAGCTCCGCTGTCAAGTGCAATAAGCGCCCAAGTGGGGCCATTGATGCCCTGCCAAATAGTCTTGTCGAAGTCGCCGAGTGGTTTTAGCAGGTCATAGCCCGCCACATTGGTTGGATCTGCGCCAATTGCGGTAATCGCAACAACCACACGGGAATAGTCGGTATACTTTTTCTTATGGAGCACACCGTCGCGGGATTTTACATATTCCTCAACTGCAGCGTAATAATCATCCCAATAGCTCTGCGGAATGTCATAGCCACTGCGGGCAAGGCCAATGACTGCCCATTCGCCGCCGATAGAGCCCACCTGCGGCTCCTTGATGGTATTGAGCATGTACTTTGCGCTCGCCTTTACGATATCATCCAAATCGTATGCCGCCAGCGCGGGTACACTGAGGCTGAGTATCAACACAACCGCCAAAAGCAGGCATATTATTCTCTTTTTTCCCTGTACCATATGTTTCCTCCTTGCTATCTTGTAGCCACGTCAATAACGAGCTGTGTCCGACCCGAAGATTTTACTCTGTCGGGTCGGACTCAGTATAAAAATGGAGTAAGGAGAAGCTTAATTTATTTTGCTATGCTTTCCAGGAAACGCATAAGAATGGTGGCTGCTTCAGCACGGGTTGCGGTACCGCCGGGAACGATTGTGTCCTCGGTGCGACCGTTGATAAGTCCCTCGGCATTTGCCCATTCAACTGCCGCCTTGGCCCATGCGCTTATGCTGCCGCTGTCGGCATAAGAGGAAACGTCGCCATTGGTAGCCATAGAATAACACATGTAGTTAGCGTAACGCATAAGCATTACTGCCATCTGTTCGCGGGTGATATTCTTGGTGGGTGCGAACTCGGTATCGGACACACCGTCAACAATGCCGTTGGCAGCAGCCCAGATAACCGCCTTGCTATACCACGTATCTGCGCTGACATCGTCGAATTCGGAAACACCCGAAACCTCGGGTTCGCCTGCCATGCGATAGAGAATAGTTACCAGCATTGCGCGGTTGAGGGGTGCGTCGGGAGCAAACTCAGTGTCGGATACGCCGTTCATGAGGCCCTTTTCGTAAACGTAGTTGATAGCCTCGCTGCCCCAATGTCCCTTAACGTCGGAGAATACTTCATCAGCCTTGGTAGCCTCGGTAGCGCTTCCAGCCTCATCCTCGTTCTCTTCCTCATCCTCTTCGTCTTCGGCAGAACCGCCTCCGCTGCCTTCGCCCCAATAGGGATCGCCAATATCTTCGCCAAGCTGACAGGTATACTGCCATTTTACGAGGTCATTGTTCTCTACGGTGAACTCGGATGCACCCTCATTGATAAACCAATCATCCCAAGTGATCATCCAACCGGAGTCAACTCCTGCGTCGAATTCACCAAAGGATTCGTAATAGGTTCCCTTAATCGTAAAGTTACCGATAGCTTCCAGATAGAAGCCGCCGAACGCGTCACCCTGATAGCAAGCTGTGAGGCCCTTTTCTTCAAGCAAACGAATGGTTACGGCCGCAATAGTATCGCCAATTCTGAAGGGAACACGGGTCATGGGAACAATGCTGCCGAGAGGCTTGCGGAACTGAGGCTCAATGTCACTCAGTTCTTCGTTACGTCTGACTCCCTTGTCTTCGAAGCTGACTATAACCCAACCTGCAATTTCATCCTGAGAAAGGCCGAAAATGAGCTTTTCTTCCTCGTCATCCTCAGGTTCATCACCACCGCCAGGATTATCAGGCTCATCGGGATTTTCGGGATCATCGGGAGTGTCGCCGCCGTTGCCATCGTCTATAACAACATCACTCATGTCATAAAGACTGTTCTCATCGTTCAAATAACGTTCATAAGCGACCATTGCATAGAATGCCTGCTCGGTAGACATCTGATTTGCGCCGCTGCCATGTCCCTTTTCAAAGCGACCGTCACCCAGAGCATAGGTCAGCATATTATCAATCACAGCCTCGCTGTCCAGACCAAGAGTGCTGCGGGCAACTATGATCTGAGCGTAGGTTTCAGTGGTTGCGGTCATAGTTTCCATAACCATCAGCGCTCTGTCGACCGCGACATTTACATCAGCGTTGCTGTCGTAATAGGGTGCAAGAGCCTGTACTGCCATGGGAGTCATATCGTCAGGAATCTGACCGGACAGCGCCCAACCGCCGCCCGGCAGTTCATTTTCAAGGATATGGCTGATAAGCCACTCGCGGGTGACCTGTCTGCTGCTGTCTGCATTGACGGGGATATCGTAGTTTCGGCTGTCCAAAGCGATCAGAGCCCATACCGGACCGTTAATACCCTGGTTCCTTACATAAGCGGTATCGCTCAGTCCCTGCAGCAGGTTATGACCTCCTACATTTGTTACGTCCTTACCCAATGCGCTCAGCGCAAGAATTACTCGTGAGTTATCGGTGGACTTCTGTGCATGGAGTCTGCCGTTTTCGGCGTTGATCTTAGAGTCAACATATGCGACCACGTTTTCGTAATAGGTGTTGAAGAACTCACTGTCGGTGGGAACGCCGTCTCTTGCAAGACCGAGAACCACCCATTCACCCTTCTGGCTTGCCACAACGGGAGCCTTTTCCTCTGCCTGGACGGTCAGATAGGCATTGGTCTTTGCCATGACTTCCTGCCAGGTCAGAGCGGGATCTTCCTGCTTCTCAATCACGCCTTCGACGGTGACGGTCTGATCAGCAGTAATGTTGCTGATGGTGTAGACACCCTCAACATCGGTCAATTCATCATCGTTGGCCTTGACAGCGAAGTTCTCACCGGCCTCGTAGCCATCAGCGATGGTCACAGTGAAGCTATAGCTGCCGCCTTCGACGACGGGAAAGGTGCTGCCCTCGGTTTCGGTCACGGTATAGCCGGTGGTCTCGGTGGGCAGGGTCACGGTGTAGGCAGCGGGGGCTGCCGCAATCAGAATATCCGGTAGGACGCACCTGGTGTAGTATGCATTAGAGGCAGTCGTATTCACGGTTCTGCCTTCATCCGTGAGATTGCGGTGAGCACCTGCAGGGTCGCCCATATTGTTGAACTTAATATAACCGCCGGAGAGTACGGCATCCACAGCAGTCCCAACTGTGACCGTATAGGCATTGTTGGTCGCAAAATCATACTGGGAGAACGCATTGCTGGCGGTCCAGCCTTCAGGCACCGTATATACCATCTTGTGTCCGTTGGCCACTTTATCAGCAGGCCAGCCGACATAACCGGGATTGTAGATGCCGGACATTTTGGGAACGGGCGTAAACAGGCCGTCAAAAGCGATGACCAGTTCATCGCCCACCTGAATCCTGTCATCTTCTGTCAGCGCAGTACCATCACGAGTGATCGTGTAACTGATTTTCGCTGCACGAACGACCTGATATTCAGTAATACCATCGGCAGTCAGCTTCAGCAGATTGCAGCCCTCCACCAGGCCGGAGGCCGTGTACTTCCCCCCCTCCGAAGAAAGATCCGTCCAAGTGCTTCCGTTGTCGGTGGAAAGTGCCACTGTCTTAGCCGCACGATCACCAACCACGGCAGAGAATGTCAGCGTTCCGGTGGATTCAGTGAAATAGACCGTGTCAAACTCTGCGTCCCAGGGCTCAGCGAAGCCGTCTGCCGTGATGAATGCCGTAGTTTCTGTGCCACCAACATGGATCACCACCAGCATCTTTCTGGCGGGGGCGGTGGCTCCGTAAACACTGCTGCCGACAACAATGGCATCATAGGACACTTCCACAACAGCAGTACCTTCCGATATACCCCGAATGTCGATCCAGTTGGAATTGATACCGGAGCCGGCGCTGCCGGTGCACTTGTCCGTGACAGGCACCAACTCAATGTGTTCCGCACCGGAAAGGACTGTGTAATGATAATCCGGTTCGATCATAATGTTGGCAGTTACGGTGTTTACGATCTGCCACGCACGAAAAGCGCGCAGACGGAAGGTTTCGCCCACTGCAAGAGTCATGTCGTTTTGCCCGTTGACATTCACAAGAACCGAGCTTTCCTTGTTAGATGCAGTGCTCTCCGTTGTTGTCGGGGAGGGACTGTTTTCATAGTTCACAACAATGGCATCGGCTGTTGTGCTGTTGAGGTAGCCGGCATAGGTGATCTTGCCTTCCTTGGACACTCTGTAGGAATAGCTGCTACCAGCGGGAATCTTGAAGGCGGTGGTCACCGTTCCATCGGTATTGGTAGTCGTTCCGGTAGCGGCCACATTTTCCACAACATAGTTCTTTGTCTGATTGAATACCTTGACCACTGCATCGGCAGGAGCTGTTATGGTATGGGTCAGCAGCGAAGTCAGAGAGAACGATGCGTTCTGTGCGGAAGTGCTCATGCTGACGCTGGTCTGGCTGATCGACTTAATAATATAATTCTCTGCAACAGTATCAGAGAGATTCACCGCCGGTGTGTACTTCTGAGAAGAACCTCTTGCAATCAGCAGCACTGGGGTCACAGCACCTCTGGAACTGTCAACATACTGTGTTCCGCAGACTGCATCCTCCAAGGTCAGCGTATAATCGCCAACATTGGCTGTTGCGTTCTTATTACCATAATAATTAACTCGTCTGAGATTGAACGCAGTGTTTTCCGCATCGACAGTGAAGTTCATACCGCCCAGATATTGCTCACTATCCATGCCACGATAGGAATAGGTACCTGCGGCAACCGTCAGCACATACTGATGATAGTTACCGACAACACCGTTGTCGGCGATATCTTCTGCCGCTAGTTCCACGGCAAAAATTTCAACACTATAAAAGGTTACACTTGCAGTACTGGGAGCCACATTCACGGTAACCGTCAGCTTTTCCACGACAGGCTTTTCCACCACGCCTTCGACTGTGATCGTCTGATCGGCGGTGATGTTGGAAATGGTGTAAACATCCTCAACGGCAGTCAGAGTAGTGCCGTTGGCCTTGACTGCGAAGTTCTCACCGGTTTCATAGCCCTCGGCAACGGTGACAGTGAAACTGTAGCTGCCGCCCTCGGTTACGGGGGAGGTGCTGCCCTCACCTGCTGTCACGGTGTAACCGGTGCCGGTGGGCAGGGTCACGGTATAGGTGGTGGGTTCGGGGTCAGGCTCAGCTATGGTAAGAACAAAAGTCTTGGTGCCAGAGTAAGTATGCATTTTCGCATATAGACCTACCGTTGCTTTTCCGCCTACCAGAGTTACACTGCAGGGTGCATCGGCAGAAATATCTGTACCGTTCAAAGTAGCTGTTTGACGTGCAGCCAACACGCCGCCAGTAGTGATCACAAAGGTGACAGGAGCATTGACCGGGGTACTTTCATCCAGCGTAACGGTGCAGGTGTTGCCATCCCAGACATAGCTCTCTACCGTCACACCGCCAAGCGCAACGGTGTCAATGTAGCCTCTACTATACGGCCAGTTGGATCCATCGGTTCCATTAGCGTATACAGTTGTGACCTCGGTGGGTGTTTCCACTGTAATCTTCGTAACACCTTCTATGGTGATATCGAGATCGGAGGAGACATTTTCAACAGTATAGCTGCCATCGATGCCGGTTACTGTCTCGCCATTGACCTTGACGACCATTCCGTTGCCGTCATAGCTGCCCTTGACGGTCACATTGAAGGTGTAGCTACCACCCTCTGTAACGGGAGTGGCACCGCTGGTAACAGTGTAACCTTCACCGGTGGGCAATGTCACCCAATAAACATTGATACCGGTAGGTTTTGTGGGAATAGTGATGTCGGGTAGAACAGACAGCACACCGCCGACACCACTGGCGTTGGTGTTCACTTCCTTACCTGCCAGGTAAGATGTGGACCGGTGTTTGCCGAAAGAGTCGCCAAATCCGCCAATTTTGATAGCGCCATCAGTCAGGGTAAAGGTGTCTTCATTCCAATAAGAAGGTACAGTAACGGTAAACTTCTGTCTGGCTTCATTACCATTGAAGTCATACATACCCATACCGCCACCGGTGCGGATTTCTATGCCGCTTTCATCATTATTGTACCAGAAGCCGAAGTTGGCATTATACACACCGGACAGCTTCTCCATGGGAGATATCAGGTCGTGGAACTGAACAGTAATGGTCTCGCCGGGCTCGGCCAAGTTTTCTGCGTTGATAGCCACGCCATCAGAACCAATCAGCTCATAGCTGACCTGGCGGGCACGAATGACCTGATAGACAGCCTTGCCGTCCTTTTCCACCTTGATGATGTGGTTGCCGGTGGTCAGGCCAGTGACAGTGACCGTACCGTCCTCAGCGGTGGTAATACCGGTAGAAGAAAAGCCGCTGAAGGTCATGGTCTCGCCAACAGTGGAACGGGCAACGGAAACGGTGCAGCCTTCCTCAGGCTTAAAGCTGTATTCCGCGCCGACATTGTCAATGTAGAACAGGATATCGTGCTCCACATCGATGATCTGCTTACCGCCTGTGTTGGCCTCCTCGTTGACGGTCATGTTGGTGGTAATAGCTGCGTCATCCGCATCTACAGTCACCACGATAACGCCGGTATTCTCAGGCCAAATGGCAGAGAACTGCTTGCCGCCCAAACCGTCGTTGTTATACACCGCGTCGTAAGATACCAGAATGATGGCGGTGCCGGGATTTTCCGCCTTGATATCGGCGTAACTGCTGTTGTTTTCATTGGGGGTCACAGTCACTACGTCAGAGGGAGTACCGTCGATGGAAACGACCTTGTACTCCACATCGGGCAGTGCCACGCTGGTGTTCTCAATTGAGTTTCCAAGTGCCAGCCAGTTGCGGAATACGTTCAGGCTGTGAATATCACCGCTGTCCATGTCCAGCCAGCCCTGCGCGTTGACCGTCAGGTACAGGTCAGCCTTGTCATACTTGTTCTTTTCAAAGTTGGGGTATACGGTCTCCTTAGTGTACTCGGTGTTGCCGATGAACAGCATTTCCTCGGTGATCTCGAATACACTTCCGGCAGAAAGACCATCGAAATCCCAATAAGTGACACCTTTGGGATGCTGTACTCGCAGGAAGCCCTGGCTGCTGGGAACGGGGAATATCGCAGAAATGCGGCCATCTTCCAGGGTAGTGGTCTCCAGCGCCTCGTTGAAATCATACTTAAAGTAGCTGTAGAACCTACCGGAAGAAATGGTAGAACCGGCGGGGGCGATAATGGTCACATTCTCGGCTGCTAAATTATTTTCTTCCACCACACCAGTCACGGTAACAGTCTGATCTGCCGTGATATTGGCGATGGTGTAGACACCCTCAACAT
>CAYYLZ010000060.1:0-11219 GCA_964472725.1 uncultured Oscillospiraceae bacterium | reverse complement strand
CCAAAACGGCTCCGGACGCGTCCGGAGCCGTTTTTCTGTGCGGTTACTATTTTTTTTCCTTGTCGCTGTTCTTTTTCACGCGGGGGATAAGACCCTCCAGCAGGCGGTTTTTGCCGCGTTTGCGGACATAGAAATATCCAATGACGGAAAAGACCACGGCGCCAATGAAATTGACGAACATATCCTCCATGGTGTCCCTGAGACCAACGTCGATATAGCCGTTGAAGGTAATACCGTTGAGGGTCAGAGTGTCCACGGTGATGGTCTGGGATATGTTGCGTCCGTCGGGATTGAGAAGGACGGAGCTAACGGTATTGATTATGTCATCCTTCTGCATATCGGTGTGGAAAACCACGTCCATGAAATACTCGAAGAACTCCCAAAGAACGCCGATAGTCATCGAAAAGCAGAAGGCGCAGACGGCGGCAAAGAGGGGGGAGACGTTAAAGGATACCTTCTCGCTGCCATTAAGAATGTCGATAAGAGCAAAGCCTATCGCAGCACAAAGAAAGCCGTTGATTGTGTGAAGCATGGTGTCCCAATAGGGGAAGGTCAAGTAATATTCACGCAGTTCGCCCAGTATCTCAGCTGCGAAAATAAAGAGAAGAATGATGATCTCCAACAGGTCGGGCACCTCAATCTTTATCTTTTTTTCCACAAAGCTGGGTATCATGAACAGCACCAGTGTCAGCACGCAGAGGAATACATTGTTGTAGTTCCTGTTGAATATCTCCGGGATCATTATCACGATAACCGCAAGGCGCAGTATCAAATAAACGCCGGAAACGACTTTGTGCTTCTTAATGTAGCTTTTAAGTTCTGAATTCCGTTCTTTTCTGTGTTCTTTGCTCATAGTTCATCGCTTTCAGGATCAAATGAAATTTTTGCCTATATCTTTTCTGAAGTGCGCATTTTCAAAGCTGATCTTTGCTACGCCCTCGTAGGCGCGGCCAATTGCGGCAGCCAGGTCAGCGCCGGTGGCGGTAACGCCGAGAACTCTGCCGCCTGAGGTGTAATATTTACCCTCGCGCTTTTCTGTTCCTGCATGGAAAACTGTTATATCGGCAGGAACGACCTTAAGGCCGCTTATCTCGCAGCCCTTCTTGTATGCAAGAGGATATCCACCGCTTGCCATAACTACGCAGCAGCAGGCTCCATCTTTCCACTTGATGTCTATCTCATCCAGCTTTTCGTCAACAACTGCCTGAAAAATATCCATAAGGTCAGTTTCGAGCATGGTGAGAATGGGCTGTGTTTCGGGGTCGCCGAAGCGGGAGTTATATTCT
Organism: uncultured Oscillospiraceae bacterium; assembly: GCA_964472725.1. GTDB lineage: Bacteria > Bacillota > Clostridia > Oscillospirales > Oscillospiraceae > RGIG6375. The sequence continues at coordinate 9,933 of CAYYLZ010000060.1, read as the reverse complement.
ACTACCTTGGGGCCGTTGGGGGTAATCATAAGACCGAAGTAGATAACACCCTTAAAGGTGCGGCCTTCGGCGTTCATAGCTTGGATGGTAGGACGGAATATCTTCTCCATACACTCCGCGGCAACTTCGGAGGTATAGTTGGGGGTGGGGCAGATGGCGCCCATACCTCCGGTATTGGGACCCTCGTCATTGTCGTAGGCTCTCTTGTGATCCTGAGAGGAGAGCATGGGAGCGATGGTCTTGCCGTCAGTGAAGCAGAGAACGGTTACCTCGGGGCCGGTCATGAATTCCTCGATAACTACATTGGCGCCGGAAGCACCAAACTTGCCATCGAGCATCATTTCCTTAACAGCCTGCTTTGCTTCTTCGACGGTAGCTGCAACCACAACTCCCTTGCCGAGAGCAAGACCGTCTGCCTTGACTACAATTGGAGCACCCTTTTCGTCGATGTAGGCAAGAGCCTTGTCGATATCATTGAAGGAGCAGTAGTCAGCAGTGGGGATACCGTACTTTTTCATAAGATTCTTGGAGAAAACCTTGCTGCTTTCGATAATAGCGGCATTCTGGCGGGGGCCAAAGGCAGGAATGCCTTCCTTTTCAAAGGCGTCCACCATGCCCAGTGCCAGCGGATCGTCGGGAGCGACCATTACGAAATCAACACCGAGTTCCTTGACCTTGGCGATCATGCCCTCTATATCAGTAGCCTTTACAGGTACGCACTCAGCTACATCGGAGATACCACCGTTACCGGGAGCGCAGTAAAGCTTGTCGATTTTGCTGCTCTTTGCAAGAGCGGAGCAGATAGCGTGCTCACGGCCGCCGCCGCCAACAACGAGAACTTTCATAATAATCCTCCAATTATCAATGGTGGAAGAGTCTGATGCCGGTGAATGCCATGGTCATGCCGTACTTATCGCAGGTGGCGATTACGTTATCGTCACGAACACTGCCGCCGGGCTCAGCGATGTACTTAACGCCGCTTCTCTTGGCGCGCTCAATGTTGTCACCGAAGGGGAAGAAAGCATCGGAGCCGAGGGCTACGCCGTCAAGAGTTGCCAGCCATGCTTTCTTTTCTTCCTTGGTGAGGGGCTCGGGCTTCTCGGTGAAATAGTTTTCCCACTGGTCGAGAACATCAGCGTAGTCATCGGAGATGTATACGTCGATAGTATTGTCACGATCAGCTCTGCCGATACCCTCCTTGAAGGGAAGAGCAAGAACGGTGGGATGCTGACGGAGATACCAGTTGTCGGCCTTGTTGCCGGCGAGTCTGGTGCAGTGTACACGGGACTGCTGACCTGCGCCTACGCCGATAGCCTGACCGCCCTTAACGTAGCAGACGGAGTTGGACTGGGTGTACTTAAGGGTAATGAGAGCAACGATGAGGTCGGTGATAGCGTCCTCGGGAAGCTCCTTGTTTGCGGTAACGATATTCTTGAAGAGCTCACGATCGATCTTGAGATTGTTGCGACCCTGCTCAAAGCTGATGCCGAATACCTGCTTTACTTCCTGAACAGCGGGAACGTAAGCGGGATCCATCTTGAGAATGCAGTAATTTCCCTTCTTCTTCTTGGAGAGGATCTCAACTGCCTCGGGTTCGTAATCGGGAGCGATGATACCGTCGGAAACCTCGCGGGCAATGATAGCTGCGGTAGCCTTGTCGCAGGTGTCGGAGAGAGCGATCCAGTCGCCGTAGGAGGACATTCTGTCAGCGCCGCGGGCTCTTGCGTATGCGGAAGCCATGGGAGTAAGCTCCATGCCTTCTACGAAATAGATCTTCTTGAGAACATCGGTGAGGGGCTTTGCGACTGCTGCACCGGCGGGACTTACATGCTTGAAGGAAGCGGCAGAGGGAAGACCGGTGGCCTCCTTGAGTTCCTTGACCAGCTGCCAGCTGTTGAAAGCGTCCATAAGATTGATATAGCCGGGACGGCCGTTTACTACCTCGAAGGGAAGCTTGTCGGCCTCGTTGATGTATACCTTAGCGGGTTTCTGATTGGGGTTACAGCCATATTTCAGTTCAAGTTCTGCAGACATGGTAATATGCTCCTTTCAAACGTTCTTATTCTTGATGACGATGTATTCTTTGCCGTCTTCGAGAGAGGTGTAATTTACATAGAGAGAAACCTTGTTATCAGCGTTAAGGGAGTTCCAGACAGCTTCGGCGAAATCTTCGGGAGAAGCGGGAGGCAGCTCAACGAACTCGGGCTCACCCTCAAAAGAGGGAATGGGATTGCCGTCACACTTATAGGTGTGAATGAAGTGACCGGTGCCTGCTACGGGCTCGGCGTACTCGAAGAAGTAACGCTGGACGGAAGCGGCATTGCCGTACTGGCTCTTGAGGATAGAGAGCTTGTAGGAACCATCCTTCTCGATGATACCGGAAATTCTGGGGGTGAAGTTGGGCTCGTCGGGCTCAAAGGTGCGGGTGCGCAGAGCCTCTTCAAAAGTCTTGCCCTCGGCAATGAAATCACGGACGGTGTCGGTCTGGTCACCATTGGTTACGATCATTTTGCCGTCAATGTGTCTTACGGGGTGATAGATGATGAGGGAGGGATCGACCATCATGGAGGGGTCAAAAGCCTCAGTGCGGATACCGTCATCGGTAACGGTGAAGATTCTGTTGCGGCTGTTTACGCTGCGGCCCATGATGAAATATGCGGTAACAGCGAACTTGCCGCAGGCAGAGCGGCCGATCATTATTCCGCGGCCGGGATAGGAATTGTTTTCAAGAATGGTATTAATGGTCATGCCTGTTCCTCCGAACTTTCTTTAATATGTACTATACGTCCTTCAACGGAAAGACGGCCTTCACAATAAAGGGATATTGCCTTGGGAAGTATCTGCCATTCGGCCTCTTCCATAACTCTGCGCTGGAGAATTTCGGGAGTGTCGCCCTCCTTGACTTCAACAGCCTTCTGCAGGATTATGGGGCCGCCGTCGGTGACTTCACTGACGAAGTGGGCGGTTGCACCGGTGAGCTTAACTCCGTATTCCAGAACCTTCTCGTGCACATGCAGGCCATAATAGCCATCGCCGCAGAAAGAAGGAATGAGGGCGGGGTGGATATTGATAACTCTGTTCTCGAAGAGGGATACAAAGCGGGGGGTGAGAACATAGAGGAAGCCGGCAAGGACAACTAGTTCGATGTCAAGGTCTCTGAGCTTGTCGATAATTGCGTCGGTAAAGGTGCGGCGGTTGGGGAAGAAAGCTCTGTCAACAACGTAAGTGGGAACATTCGCGTTCTTTGCGCGGACAAGAGCATATGCGTTAGGATTGGAAGAAATAACAGCGGTCAGCTCGCAGTTCTTGATCTCATCGAAAATCATAGAGTCAAGGATTGCCTGCAGATTGGTGCCGCCTCCGGAAACGAGAACTGCGGTTTTTACAGGTTTCATAGGGTGGACCTCTTTTCTCTGTTATAGAAAATCTTTATATGAGAACGCACTTTTCGTCACTTTCGATGATCTCGCCGAGAACATAAGCGTCTTCACCGTGCGCACGGAGTATCTCAAGAGCCGTGTCAACGTCTTCTCTGGCAACTACTACGCTCATACCAACGCCCATATTGAACGTGTTGAACATATCTCTTTCGGGGATTTTGCCGGTTTTTGCAATAAGATCGAAGATGGGAAGAACACGAACATCACTAATGTTGATCTTTGCACCGAGGCCGTCGGGAATGCTTCTAGGAATGTTTTCGTAGAAGCCACCGCCGGTGATGTGAGAGATACCCTTGACGGACACCTTTTCGATAAGAGCAAGAATGGACTTAACGTAAATTCTTGTGGGAGTAAGGAGCGTTTCGGCTATAGTTTTGCCGCCGAGCTCTTCTTTTGCTACGTAGAGGTCGGGGTTGTTATTGTCAATGTCGAATACCTTGCGGCAGAGGGAGAAGCCATTGGAATGGATGCCGGTGGAGGAAAGAGCAATAACTACGTTGCCTGCTTCCATCTTAGCGGTGTCAATGATATTTTTCTTATCAACGATACCAACGGCAAAACCGGCAAGGTCATAGTCTTCAACGGGCATAAGGCCGGGGTGTTCGGCGGTTTCGCCGCCGATGAGTGCCGCGCCGGACTGTACGCAGCCTTCGGCAACACCGGAAACGATAGCGGCGATCTTTTCGGGATGATTTTTGCCGCAAGCGATATAGTCAAGGAAGAAAAGAGGCTTTGCGCCGCAGCAGATGATATCGTTTACGCACATAGCAACTGCGTCGATACCTATCGTGTCATGCTTGTCCATAAGGATGGCGAGCTTTACCTTTGTGCCGCAGCCGTCCGTACCGGAAACGAGAACGGGCTCCTCCATACCAACGGGCAAAGCAAAGCAGCCGCCAAATCCACCGATAGAGGAAACTACCCCCGAGGTAACGGTGCGCGCGATATGGGTCTTCATAAGGTCTACGGCTTTGTAGCCGGCAGTAACGTCAACGCCTGCGGCCTTGTAGCTTTCGCTGAAACTGTTATTGTTCATCTGCAACTTCCTCCAATATACGTTTCAAAGGGTATATGTAAATTTTAAATTAATTACTCAAAGGTTTCGTTCTGAATTTTTGCGTCCTTTGCCATAACTTCGTCAGCCATCTTCTGCTTGTATGCTCTCAGCTTTGCGGAAAGCTCGGCGTCGTTGATGGCCAGCATCTGTACGGCGAGGATACCCGCGTTATCGGCAGCGCCTACGCCTACGGTAGCAACAGGGATACCGGTGGGCATCTGCACGATGGAAAGAAGGCTGTCCAGGCCGTCCATAAAAGAGGACTTGATAGGCAGGCCGATAACCGGCAGCGTGGTATAAGCCGCGAGAACACCGCCCAGATGGGCAGCCTTACCGGCGGCGGCGATGATAACGCCAAAGCCCTGTTCCTCGGCAGACTTGGCAAATGCCTTGGCTGCTGCGGGAGTTCTGTGGGCAGACATTACGTGTACTTCAAAGGGAACGTCAAACTGCTTGAGACGGGTGATAGCGCCTTTTACTACGGGAAGGTCGCTGTCGGAACCCATGATGACCGCAACTTTTTTCATAAATAGCTGTTCCTTTCTGAGTCTATCGTTATGTATTTTGTTGTTGAAGATTAATTGTGCATATTTGGACACATAATTATATCATATACACAAATGAAAGTCCAACCCAAGATACCCATATTTTTGACAAATTTATTGACAATTCATCGTTGTAAATTATATATTAAATTTACACTTCATATAAAAGTTTACAGCATTGCAAGAGGTAATTACCATGTTGATAGATTTTCACTCCCACTGTTTTCCGGACAAGATAGCCAAGAGCGCCGTTGCGAAGATTGGTGGTAAGGCAGGCGGCCTTATTCCGCATACAGACGGAAGCCTTGATGGTCTTTCTGCCTTGATGAAGCAACAGGGAGTGAACCGCTTTGTGGTGCTGAATATAGCAACCAATGAGAAGCAGATGACTGCGGTTAATGATTTCGCCGCCGAGATGAATAAAAGGGAAGAGGTAATTGCCTTCGGCTCTGTTTATCCTATGGCGCCTAACGTTATGGAGGAGCTGGAGAGAATAAAATCCCTTGGCCTCAAGGGCGTAAAATTCCAGTTTGACTATCAGGGGCTTTATGTTGACGACGAAATAATGAAGCCCATTTATAAGAAAATCGCGCAGCTCGACCTTGTTACTATGATACATGCGGGTTTTGATTACGGCTTTGCGCCGCCTTACATGGCAACGCCTGATCGCATTGTAAATGCTCTTCGCTGGGTTGACTCGCCCTTTATCGCGTCGCATTGGGGCGGCCTATCCTGTGCTGAGAATGTATTGAAGCTGCTCTGCGGATTGCCGATATATTTTGACACCTCTTACGGATACGGTGCTATTGCCATGCCTACGGCGCAGATGATTGTGGAGAAGCACGGCGTCGATAAAATCCTTTTTGGCTCCGATTGTCCCTGGCATACACCTGAAGAAGAGAAAAGATTGGTTGAAAGTCTTGACTTGTCCGAGAGCGAAAAAGAAAAAATCTACCACGAAAACGCGGAAAGATTGCTCGGGCTGTAAAGTGTGAATATTTACTGAAAACTGCGGAATTAAAATAATTTCGCAGTTTTTTAGTTATAAAAAAAAGGGTTTTATGGGATTTGGGCGTATAAGGTAAACAGCAAGAATATTTTGAAAGGAGTGGTACGGGATTGATGACTATTCGTGAAGAACTTGAAAATTCGGAAAAAGCGGTTCTTTCGCCCAAAGCTGCCTTTGCGGAGGGCGCCGGAAACAGACGTATACCGGAAGAAGCCTGCGATATCCGAACCTGCTTCCAGCGGGATATTGACCGTATCGTGCACTCCAAATCGTTCCGCAGACTCAAACATAAAACTCAGGTATTTCTCCAGCCGGAGGGTGACCATTACCGCACTCGCATGACCCATACGATCGAGGTTGCCCGAATAGCACGTACCATTACAAGAGCGCTGAAACTTAACGAAGATCTGACGGAAGCTATAGCCTTTGGTCACGATCTTGGACACACGCCTTTCGGTCATGCGGGTGAGCGTGCGCTGGCAAAAATCAGCAAAGCGGGCTTTGAGCATAATGAACAGAGCCTGCGCGTGGTGGATTTACTTGAACGTGACGGCAAGGGACTTAACCTCTGTGCCGAGGTGCGCGACGGTATCCTTTGCCACACCGGAGCTAAACAGCCGGATACACTTGAGGGCAGAGTTGTAAGAATGTCCGACCGCATTGCCTACATAAACCATGATGTTGATGACGCTATACGCGCCGGAATACTTGCGGAAGAGGATATACCCGACGAGATAGTAGCAGTTACCGGCGACGGTTACGGAAAGCGTATCGACAGCATTATTCGTGACGTTATAGCTACCAGCCGCGAAAGCGGAAATATTGAAATGAGCTCAACAATGTATTTCGTGATGGAGTCTTTCCGCGACTTCATGTTTGAGCGGGTTTACAAGAACCCTGTCGCAAAAAGCGAAGAAAGCAAGGTTGAAGGTATGCTTTCGATGATTTTTGACTATTATATCAAAGACCCTTCAAAGCTTCCGCCGGATTATCTGTCGCATCTTGACAGATACAGTCCGGAGCGCGTTATATGCGACTATATCGCCGGCATGAGCGATACCTATCTGCTCTACATGTTCAATAATCTTTTTGTCCCCGGCGCATGGAGCGTCAGATAACAACGGAGGAATGTTATGGCTTTTCCCGACAGCTTCATAGAAGAACTGTTGGCGAGGAACGATATAAGCGACGTAGTTTCTTCCTACGTTCAGCTAAGCCGGAAAGGAGGCAACCTTTTCGGTCTCTGTCCTTTCCACAACGAGAAAACCCCATCCTTTTCCGTCTCTCCTGATAAGCAGATATATCACTGCTTCGGATGCGGCAAAGGAGGCGGAGTTATAAATTTCATAATGGAGATAGAAAATCTCGGGTACCCGGACGCCATACGTTTTCTTGCAAATCGTGTTGGATTGGCAGTGCCGGAGGACGATAGAGGCGAGTCCGGACAGCTTCGCAGGCGAATTGTAAACCTGAACAAAGAAGCGGCCAGATTCTATAATTCGCTGCTTAAAGAGGACGTGGGTAAAACTGCCCGGGCATATCTTGAAAAGCGGCGTATTACCCCGCAAACGGCAACCCGTTTCGGCCTCGGTGCAGCGCCTAACGAATGGGACGCGCTGATAAAGGCTATGAAGAAGCGGGGCTACGACGAGTATGAGCTGGTGCAGGCAGGCCTTGCGGTCAAAAATGCCAAAGGGTCTGTATACGATAAGTTCCGCGACAGACTCATCTTCCCAGTCATAAGCGTAAGCGGCGAGGTGCTCGGCTTCGGCGGGCGTACATTGTCCGACTCCGAACCGAAGTATCTTAACTCACCTGAGACTATCGCATTCAGCAAAAGGCGAACACTTTACGGCATAAATCTTGCCAAGAACACCAAACGTGGGAATTTCATTCTCTGCGAAGGCAATATAGACGTTGTTACGCTTCATCAGGCGGGCTTCGACAATGCCGTCGCATCAATGGGAACCTCGCTTACCACAGACCAAACGCGGCTTATTTCCCGATATGCAAAGGAGATAATTATCTGCTACGATAACGATCCTGCCGGTATAAAGGCTACAGACAGAGCGCTGGAGATACTGAAAAACTCGGAATTCAGCGTTAAGGTACTTAAGCTGCCGGACAGAATGGTGGACGGTGAGAAGAAAAAAATAGATGCCGACGATTTTATAAAGCTGTATGGCCCTGCTGCCTTTGAAAGACTCATAAACGGCAGTGAGAACCACATAGAATATAAGCTGATGAACCTGCAGTCAAAGTATGACCTTACATCGCCGGAGGAAAAGGTAGAATTTCTCAAGGCGGCCGGGCAGATGATAGCCCGACTTTCCAGTCCGGTAGAGCGTGAGGTATACGGCGGCAGAGCGGCACAGGCGGCCGGTATATCACCCGAGGCTATGGCTCAGGAGATAGCCAAATCCCGCAGCATACAGGCAAAGAAGCAGAAACAGGAGCAGGAACGCGCCGAGACCCGACCGGAGATGACAGCTCAGCCCCGGGAAAAGTCACTGCGGTACAAAAATGTACGCTCCGCAACTGCGGAAGAGGGAGTAATCAGGCTGATACTGCTTGATCCCACGCTTATTCCGAAATGTGAGCTTAATGCTGAGGAATTTTCTTCTGAGTTTCTCGGAAAACTGTACGCAGTGATAAGCGAGCGCTTCAAAAACGGCAGGAGCATCGAAATATCTGCCCTTGCCGGAGATCTCAACGAGGAGGAAATGTCCCGTTTGGTACATATTACTCAAAAACCCGAAAGTCTTGCTAATGCACAAGGCGCATTAGCTGACTACACAAGGGTCATTCACACGGAAAAACTCAAGAATTCAGCAGACTTGCTGGCACTCATGAACAGATATAAAGAAACTAAGGGTATGGAGGATAAAAACAGTGGCAAAAAAGGCTAAAGCAGCGGGTAACACCCCCGAACTCGATAAGGAGCAGGTAAGCGCGAAGCTTAACGAAATGCTCGAAAAGGCCAAGAAGGCCGGCTCTATTTCTGTAAAGGATCTTACTGCACTTTATGAAGAGCTTCATCTTGAAGCAGAACAGATCGACAAGGTTTATGAAACTCTCGAGAGCCTGAATATCGAAGTCGTAGACGAAGATTTCAGTATTACCATTACAGATGATATGCTTCCCGAGGCAGCTGATCTTGATGAAATTGAAGAGCTTGAGGATATCAGCGAGGAAGAGATCGCCAATACCGATGCTCTCGCGGAAACCTTCAGCATTGACGACCCTGTTCGTATGTACCTCAAGGAAATCGGTAAGGTCAACCTGCTTACTCCCGAGGAAGAGGTAGAGTATGCTATAAAGATGTCCGAAGGTACTGAGGCTGCCGCAAAAATCGAGGAGCGACAGAAGGCTGTTGAGGACGGCGAGGCCGAGCCTTTCACCGAAGAGGAACTTGAAGCACTCAAGAAGACCGTCAAGATTGGCGAAGATGCGGGCAAGAAGATGGCAGAGGCAAACCTGCGTCTGGTCGTAAGCATAGCAAAGCGTTACGTCGGCCGCGGCATGCTGTTCCTTGACCTTATTCAGGAAGGCAACCTTGGTCTTATCAAGGCCGTGGAAAAGTTTGACCACACCAAGGGCTATAAGTTCTCTACTTACGCTACCTGGTGGATCCGTCAGGCTATTACCCGTTCTATTGCAGATCAGGCAAGAACTATCCGTATTCCTGTCCACATGGTCGAAACTATTAACAAGGTAATACGAGTATCCCGTCAGCTTCTGCAGGAACTTGGACACGATCCCAGCCCCGAAGAGGTCGCCGCAGAGATGGGTATGCCCGTTGAGAAGATCCGTGATATCCTTAAAATAGCTCAGGAGCCCGTATCTCTCGAAACTCCTATCGGCGAAGAAGAAGACAGCCAT
>CAYYLZ010000059.1:0-11558 GCA_964472725.1 uncultured Oscillospiraceae bacterium | reverse complement strand
TGCTCATGCTCTTGCCCATGCCGTTCTTGGAGCCGTGGTTGATGCAGGGAGCGTAAGCGATGATGAGGGAGGGACCCTTGTAGGCCTCGGCCTCGCGGATAGCCTTGATGGTCTGGTTGTAGTCAGCGCCCATGCTGATCTGGGCAACGTAAACATAGCCGTAGGAGATGGCGATCTGAGCCAGATCCTTCTTCTTCACGTTCTTACCTGCCGCGGCGAACTGAGCAACAGCGCCGGTGGGAGTGGACTTGGAAGCCTGACCGCCGGTGTTGGAATAAACCTCGGTGTCGAATACGAATACGTTGATGTCCTCGCCGGAAGCAATAACGTGGTCAAGACCGCCGTAGCCGATGTCGTATGCCCAGCCGTCGCCGCCGAAGCACCATACGGAGGGCTTAACCAGCAGGTCGGCCTCGTCGATTATGCGGCGGACGATGGTGCAGGGCTCGCAGGGGCACTTCTTGCCATTTTCCAGCCAGGGCTTCTCGAAGGGAGTGCCGGTGAAGTCGCGGGCGTCAAGCTCGCGGCACTTAGCCAGCAGGTCGGCGGCGGCTGCCTTGCTTGCTTCGCCCTCGTCCTTGGCGTCAAGCCAGATCTTTGCAAGACCGATGAGCTCCTCGTCGGCGTACTCGATCTCGGTCAGGCGGGCGATAGCGGCGGCAAGACCCTCGCGGCGCTGAGTTACGCCGTGGAGCATGCCGAGACCGAATTCCGCGTTATCCTCGAACAGGGAATTGGACCATGCGGGGCCCTGACCCTTGGAGTTGACGGTGTAGGGAGTGCTGGGTGCGCTGCCGCCCCAAATGGAGGAGCAGCCGGTAGCGTTGGCGATGTGCATTCTGTCGCCGAACAGCTGAGTGATGAGCTTTGCGTAGGGAGTTTCGCCGCAGCCTGCGCAGGCGCCGGAGAACTCGAAGAGAGGCTTCTTGAACTGGGTGCCCTTTACGGTGCTGAGAGCGAAGGGCAGCTCCTTCTCGGAAGTCTTTACGGCGTAGTCGAAGAGAGGCTGATACTGAGCCATCTCGTCGATGGGCTTCATAACCAGAGCCTTGGTCTTTGCGGGGCAGACGTTTACGCAGGAGCCGCAGCCGGTGCAGTCCATGGGAGAGGCGATGATGACCAGCTCGTAGTCCTCGCAGCCCTTGCCGTTAAGCTGACGATGCTTGGTGCCCGCGGGTGCGTTTGCGATCTCGTCCTTGCTGTAAGCGAAGGTGCGGATAGCGGCGTGGGGACATACCAGAGAGCACTGACCGCACTGGATACAATTTGCGGGGATCCACTGGGGAACCTCAACGGCGATGCCGCGCTTCTCAAAGGCGGCTGCGCCCTGAGGAACTGCGCCGTCGGCCATATCCATGAATGCGGAAACGGGCAGAGCGTCGCCGCGCATGTTGTTGACGGGAGTCATAATGTTCTCGACATAGTTCTTCAGGTCAACGCGGGTGGTATCCACGCTTGCGGGAACGGAGTTGGCGGTGGGGTTCTTCCAGCTTTCGGGAATGGTGACTTCCACGAGACTGTCAAGACCTGCGTCAACGGCGGCGTAGTTCATGTTGACTATCTTCTCGCCCTTGCGGCCGTAGGAGGTAACGATAGCGTCCTTCATGTACTTTACAGCGTCCTCAATGGGGAGAATGCCGGAGAGCTTGAAGAATGCGGACTGGAGGATCATGTTGGTGCGGCCGCCGAGACCGATCTCACGGGCGATCTTGATAGCGTCCACGGTGTAGAACTTGATGTTGTTCTCGGCGAGATACTTCTTGCTGGCGGCGGGCAGGCGGGCGCTGAGCTCGTCGATGCCCCAGCCGCAGTTGAGCAGGAAGGTGCCACCGGGCTTGATGTCCTGAACGATGTCGTAGCGCTCGATATAGGAGGGAGCGTGGCAGGCCACGAAGTCGGCCTTGTTGACATAGTAGGTGGACTTGATGGGGCTGTCACCGAAGCGCAGGTGGGAAATAGTGACGCCGCCGGACTTCTTGGAGTCGTACTGGAAGTAGGCCTGAACCTTCTTGTCGGTGTGGTCGCCGATGATCTTTATGCTGTTCTTGTTTGCGCCAACGGTACCGTCGGAGCCGAGACCCCAGAACTTGCAGGCAACAACGTCTGCGGGGGTGCAGTTGGGCTCCTCGGTGATGGGCAGGGAAAGGTTGGTAACGTCGTCGGTGATGCCGATAGTGAAGGAGTTTACGGGCTTGTCGCTCTTGGCGTTGGCGAAGGCGGAGATAATGGCACCGGGAGTGGTGTCCTTGCTGCCAAGACCGTAACGGCCGCCAACGGTGGTTACGCAGCCGCGGCCAACGCGGGCCAGAGCGGTGGTAACGTCAAGATAAAGGGGCTCGCCGATGCTGCCGGGCTCCTTGGTGCGGTCAAGAACAACAACGGTCTTGACGGTTTCGGGCAGGGCGGCGGCGAAGTGCTCAATGCTGAAGGGACGGTACAGGCGAACCTTTACAAGGCCGACCTTTTCGCCCTTGGCGTTCAGGTAATCAACGACCTCTTCGGCTGCATCGCATACACTGCCCATGGCTACCATAACTTCGGTTGCGTCGGGAGCGCCGTAGTAGTTGAAGAGCTTGTAATCGGTGCCCAGGCGGCGGTTTACTTCGTTCATGTATTCCTCAACAACTGCGGGGAGATTGTTGTAGGCGGTGTTGGCAGCCTCGCGGTTCTGGAAGAAGATGTCGCCGTTCTGAGCGGAGCCGCGGAGAACGGGGTGAGCGGGCAGGTTTGCGCCGGCGCGGAAAGCGGCAACGGCGTCCTTATCGAGCATTTCGCCCAGCTCGTCATAATCCCATACTTCGATTTTCTGCAGCTCATGGGAGGTGCGGAAGCCGTCGAAGAAGTGGAGGAAGGGAACTCTGCCCTTGATGGTAGACAGGTGAGCGACGGCGGCCAGGTCCATTACTTCCTGGGGGCTGTTGGCGCAGAGCATAGCGTAGCCGGTGCTGCGGCAGCCCATAACGTCGGAGTGGTCGCCGAAGATGGACAGGGCGTGAGAAGCCAGCGCACGGGCGGAAACGTGGATAACGCCGGGCTGCTGTTCGCCGGCGATCTTGTACATGTTGGGAATCATCAGCAGCAGACCCTGAGAAGCGGTAAAGGTGGTGGTCAGGGCGCCGGATACGATAGAGCCGTGGACTGCGCCGGCAGCGCCTCCCTCGGACTGCATTTCAACAACTCTGACGGTCTGGTCGAAAAGGTTCTTTCTGCCCTTTGCGGACCATTCGTCAACCAGCTCTGCCATAACGGAAGAGGGGGTGATGGGGTAGATGGCGGCCACATCGGTGAACGCGTACGCTACATGAGCCGCAGCGGTGTTGCCGTCCATGGTTTTCAGTTTTCTTGCCACAAAAATACCTCCGTATATGTTAATTTTTTCGTAATCTGAGTAAAAAAGATGCTATTTACCATCATGGAGATATTCTACCATTTTTGTTTAACGGTGTAAATATATGAAATGCCACAAACTAAGTTGGATAAAATTGAACAAGTTCTACAGTTATGGCAAAATGCAGGCCGATCTTGCAGGGCGCGAATGCGAAACTTGCATTTTTCTCGTTGCCGCAACTTATATTTTTCCGTCAAGAACTGCGTTTTGCAGGCGGGTGAACTCGGCTTTTTCATCGTTGTCCTTTGCCGAAAGCTCGTGACACAGGTATTCGGGGGCGATGCGCTCCACCACGCCGCGCACGGCAGGGTCGGTAAAGGGCTTGTGGGTGTCGATGGTGAGAATGTGGTCGTAGGCCTCGGCGAAGCTGCGAAAATAATCGTAATCGTGGGGAGGGGGATTTTTAATTGCCTCCTCCACGTAAGCTCCGCTGACGGACTGGTGCAGGTGCATTCCGCGGATATATTTCGCCAGCTCACCGTGCTCGTCAAGGCAGCGGTGAATGTAGTCGCAGCCCTCCGCCTGACTGCGGATAGCGGTGTTGGCGTTCATCAGGTGGCCGGTGTCCAGCATGATGCCCTTGTTTTCGTAATGCACCTTATCCAGCATATACTTGGTCAGGTCGGGGTCAGTGAAGGAAAAGCCCTTCCACCACAGGTTTTCCAGCAGCAGCTCAAAAGAATAATCCGCGCCGTCGGTGCAGATGTTCAGCAGCTCAACAGAGGCGTCGATGACCTCCTTGTCCGTGTGCTCCCACTGATAGGTGTAGCCCTCGTCGATGGAGACGTCGGAAACGTGGAAAACGGCGTACTTGGCGCCCATGCGCTGAGCGTAGTCCATGTCTGCCTTGAACTGGGCGATGAAGTCCTCGCGGTTGTCGCACATATACATTTGACGAATAACATCGTCGGAGCCGAACTTGTATTTCAATCTGTCCTTGCGTCCAAGCCAGAAGTCCACCCAGTCGGAATAGAACACCAGATGGCAGCCAACCACCATCTCGGGCGTGACGATTTTGCGGTCGTCCTCGCCGCAGCGGATAACTTCAAGGCCGTCGCAGCCGCAGGAACGGTAATATGCCTCCAGTGCGGCGGAGTTCTCGTATTGGGACAGTATACTGTTTTCGCTTACCGCGTTTATAAGTCTATACATGCGCTCAGCTCCTTTTCGTCCACATTATAATAGATTTTGCGCTGCAAGGCAATGGACAAGCAATCTACTTTTGTATATAATATGAAATATATAAAATGGGATAATTATGGGAAAACCCCATTTACATAAGGAGAGATACATATGACTCTTAAAGAAGCACTTGCCGCAATAAAGCCCGCCGATAAGCAGGCCTACGACGCGGCGAAGAAACGTTGGGACAGCATTGCCAAGCCCCTTGGCAGCCTCGGCCTTATGGAAGAGGCGGTCTGCCGCATGGCAGCCATGAAGGGCAGCGCAAAATTTGAGATAAATAAACGCGCCGTGGTAGTCATGTGCGCGGATAACGGCGTTGTAGCCGAGGGCGTTACCCAGACCGGACAGGAGGTCACAGCTATCGTTACGGAGAATATGTCCTCCGGTGATACCAGCGTCTGCTGCATGGCCCGCTCCGCCCGTGCGGACGTTGTGCCGGTGGATATCGGCGTGTGCCGCCCTGTTGTGGGCGATAAGATACGTCAGCGCTGCATTCGCCGCGGTACGGATAATATGACCCTCGGCCCCGCCATGAGCAGGGAAGAGGCCGTCGCCGCCATCGAGGTGGGTATAAATGTCGTCCGTGAGCTTGCGGAAGAGGGCTATGGCCTTCTCGCCACCGGCGAAATGGGCATCGGCAACACCACCACCAGCTCCGCCATTACCTCAGTGCTGCTGGATAAGGAGCCTGCCGAGGTCACCGGCAAGGGCGCGGGACTTTCCGGCGAGGGTCTCAAGAAGAAGATAAGCGCCATCGAGCGGGCTATAGAGCTGAATAAGCCCGATAAGAACGACCCCATCGACGTTCTTGCCAAGGTTGGCGGCTTTGATATCGCCGGTCTTGCGGGCGTGTTCATCGGCGGCGCGGTCTGCGGCATACCCGTGCTGGCAGACGGCTTCATTTCCTGCGTTTCCGCCATCGTTGCCCAGCATATCTGCCCCGCCGTGGCGGATTACGTTCTCGCCAGCCACGCCTCCAAGGAGCCTGCGGGCGTTCTCGTTACCGAGGCCATGGGCGCGCGCCCCTTCCTCTATGCGGATATGTGCCTTGGTGAGGGTACCGGTGCGGTAGCCGTTATTCCTTTGCTGGATATGGCGCTGGCGGTCTACGAGGGCATGAGCACCTTCGAGGACATCAATATCGACGCTTACGAGCATTTAAATTGACAGATACGTTGGATAGCCTTCTCCCTTGAGGAGAAGGTGCCCCGCAGGGGCGGATGAGGGTCAGCCGAAGGCTGCTTTGTAGTGCACTGAGATGGTCGTACATTTTTATTCGCTGCGCGAATTCCCCTCATCAGTCACTTCGTGACAGCTGGAGGTGAATTGCCGCGTAGCGGCAAGAGAGGCCACCCTGGGGTGTCCCCTCCAGGGGGAAGCCTTGCCAACTGCATGCAGCGCGAACATCCCTGCTGCATACATAAATCTTATAAATTGAGGTAAAATCAATGCTCACAATAGTAACCGGCGGGTCGGCTTCGGGAAAATCGGAATTTGCCGAAAGCCTTGTCACCGCTGCGGAAAATAAAAACAGGCTATACATAGCAACCATGCAGGTCTACGATGCCGAGGGAGAGAAAAGAGTTGCCCGCCATCGCGCCATGCGGGCGGAAAAGGGCTTCGATACATTGGAGTGTCCCGTTGACCTTGCGGGCGCGGACGTTCCCGCCGATTGCACGGCGCTGCTGGAGTGCATGTCGAACCTCTGCGCCAATGAATGCTTCGGCGAATTGGGCTTCGAGGGCGTCACCCAGCGCATAATGACAGGTGTTGAGCGCCTTTGCAATATTGCCCGGGACGTAGTCATTGTCACCAATGAGGTTTTCGGTGACGGCGTGGACTATCCGGAGCTTACGGAGCAGTATCTTGCGGTGCTGGCGGAGATAAACCGCCGCATTTCCGCAAAGGCAGACTGTGTTTACGAGGTAGTTTGCGGAATTCCGATTATGTGGAAAGGGGAAAAGAAATGAGAATACTGCGTTCCCTTGCCATGGCCTTCCTTATGTATTCCCGGGTGCCCATGCCTCAGGTGGAGTGGAAGGACGAAAACATGGCCTACGCAATGGGCTTTTTCCCCGTGGTGGGACTTCTTGAGGGCGTGGTGCTGGTGCTGTGGTATCTTTTCTGCTCGGCGCTGAATATTGGTGCGGTGCTCTTCGGAGCGGGAGCGGTGCTGCTGCCCGTTGCCATAAACGGCGGAATTCACCTTGACGGCTTCTGCGACTGCTGCGACGCACTGGCATCTCATCAGAGCCGTGAGCGTAAGCTGGAGATAATGAAGGACTCAGCCGCGGGCGCTTTCGCGGTAATATGCTGCTGCGCTTATCTTATCCTCTATACCGCTCTGTGGACGGAGGTGGAGCGGAGCGTTAACGCCATGGCGGCGCTGGCTCTTGTGCCTGTGGTTTCCCGTGCGCTGAGCGGTTTCGGCGTTGTTACATTTAAAAATGCCCGCACCGGCGGTCTGCTGGCCACCTTTTCCAAGGCTGCCGACAGCAAGAACGTCCGTGTGGTGATGGTGCTTTGGTTCGTTGTGGCTGCTGCGGCGATGATAATGCTGTCCCCCACTGTGGGCGCAGGCTGCGCAGTTGGCGCGCTGGCGACTTTTGTGTTCTATCGGGTCAGCGCCTATAAGCAGTTCGGCGGCATCACCGGCGATACCGCAGGCTGGTTCCTGCAGCTCTGCGAGCTGATTTGTGTTGCCTTTGCCGTGCTGGCACAGAAGATTTTTTAAGGAGTTGACAGTATGCGTCTTATTATAGGTGGAAAGGGTCAGGGTAAGCGTGATTACGCCGCCTCGGCCTATGATATCGCTCCCGGTGAGATAGCCACAGAGCTGACCGCGGCAAAATCCGCCCGTGTGCTCTACGGCCTTGAGGAAGAGATCGCCCGCTGCCTGCGTGAGGGCGTCGAGCCGGAAACGTTGGTAGAAGAGCTTTGCCGCGCCAATCCGGACATAATCATAATATGCCGTGAGCTGGGCTGCGGTGTTGTGCCCGTGGAACGCTTTGACCGCGAATGGCGTGAGCGCACCGGCCGCATCTGCTGCGAGCTTGCAAAAACCGCCGAAAGCGTGGAACGCGTCTTGTGCGGTATCCCAATGCGGATAAAATAAGGAGAAAACACCATGGAAATAATGCTTATTCGCCACGCCATGACGGCGGGAAATCTCCGGCGGCGCTATGTAGGCCGCACCGACGAGGGACTTTGCCCCGAGGGCATAGAACTGGCGGAGCAGAAGGCTCAGTTCCTGCTCATGCCCGACCTTGTTTATACAAGCCCCATGCTTCGCTGCCGCCAAACGGCGGAGATACTTTTCCCGGGCAAAACGCCCATAATCATCGACGGCCTGCAGGAGACCGACTTCGGCAAGTTTGAATACAAGACCTACGAGGATTTGAAGGACGACCCGGACTATATCGCGTGGCTGGAAAGCAGCGGTACGGGAGAGATACCCGGCGGCGAAAGCCTTATAAAGGTAAAGGAACGCGTGCTGGAGGGCTTCGGCAAGCTGATTTTGGATATAATGCTTCAGGACTATTCCGAGCAGATAGCGCTGGTCGCCCACGGCGGCACTATAATGACGCTGCTTGCCGCGCTGGGGCTCCCCGAGCGGGGATATTACGACTGGCAGACAGGCAACTGCTGCGGATATGTGGTCACCCCCGAGGGCGAGCACCTGCGCGTGCTCCGCGAGCTGTGATTGCATTTTAGGCATACTTGATATATAATACTAAAACAGAGTAAAAATAAATAAGGCAGCCGGCATGGGCTCGTCGCCTGCTGCCTTAAAAAATAAGGAGTGACCTATATGAAGGGTTTGGAGCTTTCCAAGGGTTATTACGAGGACATAGTTCGTCCTGCTATAGAAGAAAAATTCGGCGATAAGATAGAGCGCATGGCATTCGGCCTTGTAGGCGACGGTTCCGAGTGCTACGGCTTTGACGATGAGATCAGCCAGGATCACGATTTCGGCCCCCGTGTGCAGATTTGGCTCACCAAGGAGGACTTCGAGGAGTTCGGCCGTGACCTGCAGAAGTTCATGGAGACCGTCACCAAGGAGTACAAGGGCTATCAGGGCGTCAACATGAGCCAGTATGGCGACGGCCGCGAGGGCGTTTTCACCATCGGCGGCTTCTATTCCCGCTTCATCGGCCTTGACCGCACCCCCGCCACCGTTCAGGAGTGGCGCATGATCCCCGAGGTCAATCTTTCCATCGCCACCAACGGCGAGGTTTTCTCCGACGAGCTTGGTCGTTTCACCAAGTTCCGCAAGATACTCCAGCGCCAGTTCCCCGAGGAGCTGCGCATGAAGAAGATGGCAGCCCGCTGTATGACTATGGCTCAGTCCGGTCAGTATAACTATACCCGCTGCATGCGTCGCGGCGAGTACGTTGCCGCATGGATGGCAGCCTCCGAGTTCATGAAGGACGCCTGCTCCATGGTTCACCTTATCAACCACAAGTATACCCCCTTCTATAAGTGGGCGCACCGCAGCCTCAAGACCCTGCCTATCCTCGGCGAAGAGGTAGCGATGTATATGGACGGCTTCATCTCCGCCAGCGAGGTTCGCGCCTCCGCGCAGATAATCGAGAGAATTTCCGAGGTTATCATCGAGCAGCTTAAGAAGGAAGGACTCACCAGCTCCAATTCCGACTTCCTCCTTGACCACGGCCCCGAAATTCAGTCCCGCATAAAGGACGAACAGCTACGCCGCCTGCCTCTTTGGGCTGACTAAAGGAGCAGAGCCGATGACAAGGGAAGAGCTTATAAATGAAGTTATCCTCCTTGAGTGGGGAATGTTCACCAACGCGCAGAATAACGGCGGCCGCGCCTCATGCCAGGACGATTGGCCCACCTTTGAGATAATGCGCCGCAGCCAGCACATGATTTGGGCAATGGACACCCTCGACAGCTACCGCGCCGACCTGCGCGAAGCGATGGGACGGGGCGAAAATCTCGTTGCCTTCAAATACGGCTATATGATGCGCGTCACCTATCCCGAGGAGTATGAGGCGATAAAGGTCATGCTGCCGCCCGTTACCGAGGAAAAAACAAGCATAGTAGACCAAATTGCGGATATCCACGCTCAGTGGGCGCAGGAAAAGGCGGAGAAGTATCCGCTGGTTTCCGGCATGGGTCGCCCTCAGACCTCTCAGCAGGGCGGACGCTGGGCAGCCATCGATAACTATCTTTACAGCGAGCTGCTCACCTATTCCGAACCCACCCTCGTTCTCTGCCTGCGCGACACTCTTGCGGCAAAGGAAAGAGGCGAGAATCTTTCAGTAAAGATAGTGGAAAATACCGCCAAGCTCTATGGTTATCCCGACCTCGATTCCCTTGAAGCGTCCATGAAGGGTATCAAGCTGTGATATTGCCGACCAATGTTCAAAAAATGTTGGGAATGAATTCATGGAATGTACATAAATCGGTGTTATCTTAATAGCAAGAACTCTAAATGGGCAAACTTCTTCCTGAGGAGGAACGCATAAATGGACTATAAACCCGAAAATAACGGTTATAACTACGGCTATCCCAATTATCAGCCCGAGCCGCCCAAAAAGAAAAAGAGAGGCCGCATAATCGCAATATGCCTGGCCTGCATTATCCTTGCCGGTGCGGCGGGTACGGGCGTTGGCGTGCTGATAGCCAGCATGGACGGACTTACCGTTGCCCGTATTGACAACGCAAAGCCGACTCTGCCCAACAGCGGAGACGCTCAGCCTGTGCAGACCCCGGAGATACCGTCCTCCGGCATTACGCTGGATACCCAGATAAACGACGGCAGCAATACGCCTTCCACCACTGTGGGCGGCGCATATACCGGCGAGACACTGTCTGCCTCCGAACTGTATAACATGGCGGTCAACTCCTGCGTGGGCATAACCGTGGACGTAACCGCGGTGAACGCTTTCGGTCAGGTGACCAGCTCTGCCATCAGCGGCTCCGGCTTCATAATCTCAACCGACGGCTATATCCTTACCAATTACCACGTTGTTGAGCATGCCGACGAAAACCAGCTGGAGATAAACGTCACCATGTATAACGGCGATAAGTACAGTGCCCGCATAGTGGGCAAGGAAGCCGAGAACGACGTTGCACTGCTGAAGATAGAGGCTGAAAATCTGCCTGCCCTGGTGCTCAATACCAGCGGCAGCCTCATCGTGGGACAGAATGTCTACGTTATCGGCAACCCCCTTGGCGAGCTGACCTATACTCTCACCGACGGTATCGTCAGCGCCCTTGACCGCGAGATAGCCGTTGAGGCCAACGCAAGCATCAGAATGTTCCAGATAAGCGCAGCCATCAACTCCGGTAACTCCGGCGGCCCCGTTTTCAACGATAAGGGCGAGGTCATCGGCATCGCCTCCGCAAAGTATGCCTCCACCGGCGTTGAGGGTCTTGGCTTTGCCATTCCCATCGAGGACGCAATGGAAATCGTGGACGACCTTATCCAGTACGGCTTCGTCCGCGGCAAGCCCTATTTCGGCATCACCGTCCGCACCGTCACCCAGACCATAGCCGAGTACTATAACTGGGTAGCCGGAGCCTTCATCGTAGAGCTGGACGAGGGCAGCTGCGCTGCGGAAGCAGGACTTCTTGAAGGCGATATCATCGTAAAGCTGGACGATACGCCCATCACCTCCAGCTCCGACCTTATCCTTGCCAAGAAGAATTACGTGGCCGGCGACAGTGCCACCCTTGAGGTGTTCCGCAACGGCGAGTATTTCCAGACCCGCATCACCTTTGAGGAAGAGGGCGCCCGCGCCTACCTTGAAGGACAGAAGCAGAACGGATAAAAGCTGATAAAAATACGAAATCCCGTTTCCGTGAGGAAACGGGATTTTTCAGTTTTCTTGTTGGGATCTGCCTTTAGGGGTTGCCGGTGAAAACTCTGCGGTTGGCAGAACCTTCGGCGAGCCTATAGGCTCAGCCGGCAACATGCCCTAAGGGGGCTTGTGCAAACCACCGGCACGGCCGGTGG
>CAYYLZ010000058.1:0-11615 GCA_964472725.1 uncultured Oscillospiraceae bacterium | reverse complement strand
GGCTGCCGGTGGAAACGCCGGTGCTGCCCATGTAGGCGATAAGCTCGCCCTGCTTTACTATGTCGCCGCACTTCTTGAGAAGCTTGGAGCAGTGAGCGTAGTAGGTAATGTCGCCGTTGTCATGCTCGATCTGAATTACGTAGCCGTAGCCGCCGTATTCGCCGGAGAAGATAACGGTACCGCCGTCCGCAGCGTAGATATCGGTGCCGGTCCATGCGGCAACGTCAATACCCTTGTGGTAAGAAGAACCTACGGCAATTCTTCTGTAGCCGTAGTAAGAGGTGAGAGTTCCTTCGGTGGGCCAGATGTAGGTGCCGGTGGAAAGACGCTCGCCGGTGCCCATGTGGACGATGGCGCTGACAGGAGCGGTGATGATGTCATTTTCGAGAATGGTAGAGGACTGAGCCTCGCCATTGAGATAAACCACCTCGCGGCGGATGCGGCTCATGCCGTTCTGACCCTCGCGCTCAAGATAGGTGTCGCCGGAAAGGATTTCCTCATCGTTGATATACTCGGTGTCGAAGGGAACAACGGTGTCAACGGTGATATCCTCAACGGTTGCTACGGTGAGCACGCCGAGCGCGTTGGTATTGAAATCCTCAGCGGGAACGAGAAGCTGAGTGTCGGCGTAGTCGACGGTTATGCTGATGGTTTCCACGAAGTTGGCGGAAACGGTATATTCGGTGGTGAACAGGGAGATGTAGGAGCTGAGAGCTGCGGAAGCGGCCTCGGTGCTCTCAAAAGCGCAGAAGGGCACGCCGTTTACGCATACGATGGAGTATTTGCCGATGGCGTCGATATCGTCAAGGAGCTTTTCCTCAACGACGCTGACGATCTTCTCGTCGGGGCGACCCAGACTGAGCTCGTAGGAAACGTCGCTTTCCAGCGTGTACTCGTAACCCAGTGCGCCGGAGGCGGTGGCGGTAACGTTGTCCACGGCGGAGGTTATCTCGTCGACGGTGCCGGCATAGCCCACAAACTCGCCGTTTACGGAAACGGCATAGGCCACATTGGAGGCCAGTATGTAGAGAAGCGCGGCAAAACCCAAAAAGACCGCAAGGAAAACCTTGGTCTGGGTGCTGGCGAGACTATGTTTAGTTTTGCTCTTTATAGAAGCAAACATAAAATAGAAACCTTTCGGAGAGTAGTTAAAAAGTAACCAAAAAATGTCAAACGGAAATAAACTGTTACAAAGCGGTAACAAATCATATAATAGCCGTAACAAACGTATTTGTCAAGCAGAATTTTGTCTTTTTACCTATAAATATACAATAATGTATAAAAGCGGAATATGAGTAATAGAAATGAAGGGACGGGCATAAGCTGTAAGGCAACGTGAGTAGGCTCACGCTGCCTTGAATAAAAACGGAGGTGAAAGCAATGGCCTATGAGGAAAAGTATAAAAAAGCGGAGTTGCCCCACGGGCTGACCCTGCAGGACAGGCGCAGGCTGACGGTGAGCGGGGTGGAGGACGTGGAAAGCTTTGACGAGACCGCCGTTGTGCTGCAGACGGCGGGAGGAATGCTTATCCTGCGGGGCAGTGCCCTGCATATAGATAAGCTGAGTATAGAGGGCGGCGAGCTGCTGGTGACAGGCCGTATAGACAGCCTTGTTTACGAGGATAATACCGCCGGGCGGGGCGGGTTTTTCTCCCGTCTGTTCGGCTGATGGGGGTCGATATTCTGCTCCAGCTCCGGCAGGCGGTGGTATCGCTGGCTGCCGGAGCCGCGGCGGGGCTGCTTTATGATTTTATGGCGGTGTTGCGCAGGGATGCCGGTATGGTGGGTGCGCTGATATTGGACAGCCTCTTCGGGCTGCTGATGGCGGTGGGGCTTTTTCTGATAGGTTACGGGCCCGGAGGAGGGGAACTGCGGCTGTTCATGCTGGCCTTTCTGTTGGTGGGAATGGCGCTGTATTTTGTATGCATGGGCGGACGAGCCCGCCGCATTATGACGAAAATCTACACTTTTCTGCTTCGTGTGGGAGCAAAGCTGTTTTGGCCTGCGAAAAAAGTGTATATTTTTCTGAAAAAAGTCAAAAAAATTGCAAAAAAAGCCTTTCAAAAACTAAAAAAGTGGTATACACTGTATGGTAGGACAATTATGCCCGATCGAAACGCAGAAAAAGGAAAAGGAGAGCGCTATGAAACTCAAAAAAGCCGGCTTGATCACGAAGATAGTTATTTTGGCAATAGTGGCGTATATGGCGCTGTCTCTTGTAGGTATGCGTGGCCAGGTGGCCTCGGCACGGGCGGAGCGGGACCGGATGGAGACTCAAGTGAAGAACCTTTCCGCGGCAAACGCGGCCGTAGAGTACGAGATAGAACACAGCACCGAAACTGAAACTCTTGAGAGCATCGCAAGAGATAAGCTGGGTCTTGTTCTCCCCGGCGAAACGGTTTATTACGATATCAACGAGTAATTTGACTTGATTTATCAGGCAGTACTATATAGATTTAATGCAAGGAGGACTAAGGTCTTACATGGATTTGGTTGTGGGAGCCGTAGTGGACGGCAAGGTGACCGGCATCATGAAGTTCGGCGCCTTTGTTTCCCTGCCCGGAGGTAAATCCGGCTTGGTACATATTTCTGAGATCGCTTATTCTTATGTCAACGAGGTCAGCGATTTTCTTAAGGAAGGCCAGGAAGTAAAGGTAAAAATAATCGGCGTTGACGAAAACGGTCGCATAAATCTTTCTATCAAAAAGGCGCAGGAGCCACCTGCGCAGCAGCAGCCTCCCAAGCGCAGAACATTCAATCAGAACCCCAATAATGCAGGCGGTGGAAGCGGAAATTCCTCCGGCCAGCCCAGAGCTTACGCAAAGCCTGCCCAACCCGCTGCCGAGCCCTCCTTCGAGGATAAGCTCAAGCAGTTCATGGCTGATTCGGACAGCAAGATATCCGGAATCAAGCAGTATTCCGACAGAAAGTCCAGCCGCCGCAGAGGCGGCAGATGATACCTGCCAATATTAGCCCTTTTGACCTCCGAGCGGCAGCATCGGAGGTCATTTTGTACTAAAAAAAAGGGGCGGACTGCCGAAGCCGTCCGCCAAAAGGGTTGTGGGATAAAGATATGAACTTTTCGGCCCTGGTTTGGGGCCGAGGTTTCCCGGTTGGCGGGAAGCCTCACGCCATTGGATAAGCTGTGACTATAGAATAGCATTGTTGGAAGAAAATGTAAATAGGAAGTTTTGTCGAATTTTGAAAGAATGACTATTTGTGTGGAATAACCCCATGGAGGATTAATCGTATGCGAGAAATATTTTACGAAGAGATAGCGGCTATGGTGGAGAGCCTTTGCATAAAGGCCAATACCGTGCTGCCTCCGGAGCTGGCAATAATGCTGGAGTGCGCTTCCGAGGACGAGGAGTGCGACGCTGCCCGCAGCGCGCTGGAGGATATAGTGGAGAACTTCAAGTATGCCGATCAGGCGCAGCTGCCTATATGCCAGGATACGGGCATGGCAGTGGTTTTCGCCGAGGTGGGACAGGAGGTCCATATCAGTGGCGGCCTTTTTGAGGACGCGGTAAACGAGGGCGTGAGCAGGGGCTATGTAAACGGTTGCCTGCGCAAGTCTGTGGTAAAAGACCCTCTGCGCCGGGTAAATACGGAGGATAACACCCCTGCCGTGCTCTATACCCGCCTTGTTGCGGGGGATAAGATAAAGCTGACGGTGGCACCCAAGGGCTTCGGCAGCGAAAATATGAGCGCCTCCAAAATGTTCCTGCCCTCCAATACGGCGGAGAATATAGAGAATTTTATCGTTGAGGTGGTAAAAACAGCCGGCGCAAGACCCTGCCCGCCGGTGGTGCTGGGCGTAGGACTTGGCGGCACTCTCGATCAGGCGGCGCTCACCGCCAAGCAGGCGCTGCTGCGCCCTGCCGATACCCGTAACTCCGACCCCTTTTACGCGGAGATGGAAATGCGCACGCTGGAAAAGGTGAACGCGCTGAAAATCGGCGCTCAGGGCTTCGGCGGCAAGCATACCGCCCTGGCGGTCAATATAGAGGCCAGGCCTACCCATATTGCCGGTCTGCCCTGCGTAGTCAATATGTGCTGCCACGTTACCCGCCACGCTGAGGGCGTAATTTAATTAAATAATTAAAGAAATGTTAAAATAACTCTTCTTTTTCCTGCATGTTTATGGTATAATAAAAACAACCAAAAGATAAAACTTTTGGCAAACCGGCCTCAGCGCCGGAGGAAAGGAGCGTTATTTATGAAGTTCGTTTACACCGAAAAGAAAATCAATGTCCGCGACAGCGTCAAGGAGTATGCCGAGAAGAAAATTGGCAAGCTGGACCGCCTTTTCAAGGACGAGTCCACCGCTTACGTTACCTTCTCTGTAGAAAAGAACAGCTGTATCGTTGAGCTTACCGTAAAGACCAACGGAATATTCTTCCGCGTCAGTGAGCGCACCAGCGATATGTTCGCCTCCATCGACTCCGCAGTTGCAGCCATTGAGCGTCAGGTTCGCAAGAACAAGACCCGTCTTGAGAAGCGTATCCGCGAGGGTGCTCTCGAGAAGGATTTTGTGCCTGTAGTTCCGATTGAGACCGAGGAGGAAACGGAATTCAAAGTAGTGCGCACCAAGCGCTTTTCCATCAAGCCCATGTCCGTTGAGGAAGCAATTCTGCAGATGAACCTGCTTGGCCACGAGTTCTTCGTGTTCAAGAATCAGGATGCAGATGGGGCATTCTCCGTGGTTTATGCCAGAAAGGACGGCGGCTACGGCCTCATCGAGGACAGCGACGAATAAGATATAATAATTACACCCCGGAAGCTTCAAGCTTCCGGGGTGTTTGAGTTTGTCGAAGATATGGCTTAGCAGATAGAATATAGATAGCCTTCTCGCCGAAGGGGAGGGAACTGTAGCGAGAATATATTATCCTACCGGCAGAATATCAACAAAGCTGAAGAAGTTGGCGCCTTCCTTTATTACAAAGTCGCCGCTGAGGGCTTCGAATGTGAAGCTGCCGCCAAATCCGCCGCCGGGACGACCGCCGCCAAATCCACCGCCGCCGAAGCTGCCTTCGGGCGGTTCCATGCCGTCCTCAAAGCCCTCGGGCGGTTCCATGCCGCCGAAACCGTCGCTGTGCTCGGGAGGTCTGCGATTGAAGCCGTCATCTGGAGGGGCTTCGCCCTCAGCCTCGCCGGGAACGGGGTATATATGCACCTCAAAATCCTCGGGAGGAGTGAACTCACCCTCGAAATCTTCGGGCGGCACGGAGTCAAAAAATCCGCCGCCGGGTCTGCCGCCGCCAAAGCCGCCCATTCCACCCTGAGCGGATGTGCCGCCAAGCTGGGTATTACCGCACCAAAGAGTGTAGGTGCCGGGGACAAGGGAGAAATCGGACACTACAAGGTTGGTGAAACCGTTGACGGGCGTGACCTCAATGACCGTCTCTCCGGCCTCATTTTTCAGAGTGTAGCTGCTGCTGAAATCGGTTTGCTGCTGAGCAAAGGAGAATACCGCATAGCTTTGACTGCCCTCAAGTCGGTCGAGCATATTTCCCGTTGCGGCCACGTTGCCGCCGTTGATGTAAACGCCGTTATCGGCGTCAATGCCGGAGTCGCCGCTGAAAGAACAGGCGTAGGCGCGGACAGTGCCGCCGTTGATGACCAGCCAGCCGTTGGAGTCGATGCCGTCGCCCTCGCCGGTGCCGCCGTCTACCTGTATGGTCAGGTCACCGCCGTTGATGGTGGTGACGGAAACGCCGTCCTCGTTGGTGTTGATGCCATCGTTGCCGGAGATTATGTGTATCTGGCCGCCGTTTATGGTCAGGTGCAGCTCGCTGTCAAGACCCTCGTTGTCGGCAACAATGTTCAGCTTGCCGCCGCCGTCTACGTTCATACTCATTTTGGAGTAGAAGGCAGCGTCGTACTTGTGCAGTTTCTTGCTGTCAACTACCTCGGTGCCGTCCTCACTGAGGGTGTAGCTCTTGTAAATGCGGGCCACGTGGCTACCTGTGACGTTGTTGGTGCTGCCGTCGGCGATTATCACGTTTGCGCCCGCCGCGGAGGTGTCCACGTCCATGACTGGGTTATCCTTGTCACCGCATTCGTAGACATTGTAGAAAATGACCGCAGGCGCCACGGTGCAAGTGATATCCAAACCGTCAAGTACCAAAGTTACCACTGCCTCAGGGTTATCCTCGGCGTCCTCACCAAGGTCAACGGCTATTTGACCTGCGTACAGAGTGCCGCTCAGACGGTAGGTACCGGGCTGGGTGATATGTACCACAACATGGGCGGCCGCATCTTCGGCGCTGTGCTCCTCCTCGGCAGTGCCTTCACCGTAGGTGAAGTCGTGTCCGGCCTCGTAATAGATGATATCGTTGGCGGCGTAGACCGCCTGAGTGCTGTCGCTTCCAATTTCTTCTCCGTCAACGGTGATGCCGTGGCGGGTAAAAAGGATATATGTCTCGTCTTCTGTTTGCTTGGGAGCAGGTGTGGTCGTAGTGGCAGGTGTAGGTGTGTTAAGCTTATCCTGCTCTATGGGCTTGGCGGTGTAACAGCCGGCCAGCAGCAGGGCAAGAATAAGAAAATAGGGGATAATTCGTTTCATGATTTTGTTTCGCCTCCTTTACTGACATGAGTATAGCACAGCTGGGACAAAAAAAGATGAATATTCTTTGAAATAAAGCTGAAAGAGTGTAAACAAAGAGTAAAGAATTGGAGAATATTTTGACAAATTAAAGGGAAAATATTATGATATTAGAAGAGAGGAGTTGAACCAATGAGCAGAGAACCCATGTCACGGGTAAGAAAAATATACTTCGCGCGTCTTGTGGGTCGCTGCGTGGTTTTACTCATTACCGTTGCAATTTGGCTCTTCCGCAGGGAAACTTTCGACATACTTGACGGAATGAATTTCTTCCGCGGTTTTTCCATATTCCACCTGCTGTGGATTCTTTGGCTTATTGATATGCTCTTCCAGCTGGTGCCCGCCAAGGGCTATATATCGCTGGGCTCCCACAAGCATTTCCTGGCGCGGTTCAGGCCCATTGCCGAGAAGATAAACAAGGAAACCATAAAGCAGCACGCCCTCTCCACCACCAAGTCGGCCTATAAGGTCATGCTGCTTTGGGTGGCGCTGATAGCCGTCATCGGTCTGCTGTATTTCCTCGGCGTGCTCCATAAGCCGGAGCTGCTGCTGATTTCCGTCATCTTCTACGTCTGCGACCTTATCTGCGTGCTGATATGGTGTCCCTTCCGCCTTATCATGGGCAACCGTTGCTGCACCACCTGCCGCATTTTCAACTGGGATCACCTGATGATGTTCTCACCGCTGATATTCGTGGGCGGTTTTTACGCATGGAGCCTCTTCGCTCTGTCGGTGGTGGTTTTCGTGGTATGGGAGCTGTGCGTTATCCTCTACCCGGAGCGCTTCTGGGAGCAGACCAACGAAGCCCTGCGCTGCGTTAATTGTACGGACAAGCTTTGCACCCAATACTGCCGCAAGCTGAAAAGAGCCGAAGAAAAGAAAAAATAAAAGGAATCCCTGCACCGCGAAGATGCAGGGATTTTTGCGTGTTATGAGCCTGTAGAATGATAGTGCCGCACACCGAACCCCCACAGCAGCCTGCAAGGGATGAGAAACAACAGTGCCGCAACGGGCAGCAAGCCGTACCATGCGGGGGCGCGTCCTATAAGATATTGCAGCGGCCAGTGCTGCGTCAGCGCTATGGGTACAACAAAGGTGAGGAACATGAGTATTCCCTTGCCGTAAATGCCGAAGGGATACTTGCTGTGCTCCTGCAGACCGTGGCTGAGAATATTCATTACTTCCAAACCTTCCAGCGTAAAGAAGCAGAGCGTGGCATAGAGCATGAATATGCCGAAGAACACGGCCGTACTGCCGATAACCATAAGCGCAAGGGTGCATATCCGCCCGAAAGTCCATACGATGCTGCCGTTCACAACGGCATAGCCTATCATTATAAGGCCCTGAAGCAGGCTTACGAGCACACCCGGACGCAGATCGCTGCATATCACCTGAAATACAAGCCCGCGTGGGCGCACGAGAAGCCGGTCGAAGGCAGCTTCCCGCATGGTGGTGGCGAAGTGGTCAAAGCCCCTGCCGAAGCATTCGGCTATTGAAAAGCCGGACAGCACCACTCCGTAGCCCAGCAGAACCTCAGGCAGCGTATAGCCGCCGACAGTGTCAAAACGGGTTACGATAAAAACCATGGAGAACATAGTTGTCACAAAGACGGAAAGTCTGCCGAAACAGAAAAGAAAAAAGGACGATGGGTAGGCCATGGCGCTTTTAAAGTGCATGGCTAAAAATTTCCTGTACAGCTTCATGGCTCAGCCTCCCGCGACCACGCAGCGGCGAATGCCACGGTGCATTATGAAGCAGCCCGCAAGGGTGAGCGCAATTGCCCAAAACAGCTGCAGACTTAGTGCCTGCGGTATCTCGCCAACAGGAATGTCCCCGCCGAAGATTCGCAGTGGAACGTTTGCCATTGAGCCGAAAGGGCTCATCTCGGCAATTTTTCGCAGCTTATCCGGGAAAAAAGGCAGGGGAACAAGTCCGCCGCTAAAGAAATCGCCCAAAGCGTAGATCAGCGTGCTCAGGCCGTTTGCATCCTCCATGAAGAAGCTGAAAGCGTGGCAGAGCATGAGTACTGACACGGTCACCCACAGCATCAAAAACATGGAAAGCAAAAACAGCAGGAACACGGGGAACGATATGGTCAGCCGCAGCCCATAGGGCTCGGGCAGCAGGGCTGCGAAAACGATAGTGGGCAATGCCCGAAGCGCAGCGCGACTGAGACGCGCCGACATGTTGCGGACAGTCCACATTCCGTAAAGGTCGGTAGGCCGCAGCAACTCATAAGCCACGGAGCCGGTGCGAACCGAGTCAAAAAGATCTCTGTCCCATGAAAGGATGAAAAGGGATAGCGTGGCCTGCTGCAGCCATATGTAGGAGGACAGCGCCTGCATATCCATTGGCAGAAGCTGAGGTGCCTGCCTGCTGAGCGTGCGGTACAGCAGAATGAGCATACCGCCCCAGAAAAACTGGGTGCTCATTCCTGCCAGAGCGGCGACGCGGTATTGCAGCCCGCAGACAAAATTCATTCTGAAAAAAGAAAAATACTGTTTCATTGCGCCTCCTTATATGCCAAAACGGCGATAGAGGTCGGCTACGGACTCCTCTGTAGAGAGATTTTCGCCTGCCATGGAGCGGATATCCTCGGTGCTGCCGTCAAGCAGGAGCCGTCCCTTGCCGATAAGCAGTACCCTGTGGCATAGGGCATCGATATCCTGCATATCGTGAGTGGTGAGGATAACGGTCACGCCCCTGCGGCGGTTTTCCTCGAGGATAAATTCCCGCACTTTCAGCTTGGAAACAGCGTCCAACCCGATTGTGGGCTCGTCAAGAAACAGTACATCCGGGCTGTGCAGAAGCGCGGCGGCAACCTCGCAGCGCATGCGCTGACCCAGCGAAAGCATACGGGCCGGAGTGGCGAGAAGCCCCTCCAGCTCCAGCAGCTCTGTCAGCGTGTTCAGGTTATCCTGGAACAGCTTGTCCTCAACGCGGTAAATGTCCTTTAGCAGAAGAAACGACTCCGTTATCGGCACGTCCCACCATAGCTGGCTGCGCTGTCCGAAGACTACACCCAGCCGGGAGACATACTTTTTGCGGTCTTCCCATGGCACGAGGCCGTTTACGGTGCATTCTCCGCTGTCGGGATGGAGTATTCCGCTGAGGATTTTGATGGTGGTGCTTTTTCCGGCTCCGTTTGGCCCGATGTAGCCCACTATTTGCCCGTCGGGGATAGTGAAACTCATATCCCGCAGAGCCGGTATATCGGTGTACTGCCGGGAGAACAGGCTTTTCACCGCGCTGGCGACGCCTGCGTCCCGCTGCCGCACCCGATAGGTTTTGCAAATTCCTTGCATTTGTATCATGTTTTTGCTCCTCTCGTTGCACCCTCCGGCGAAACGGTGAACAGCAAACCCATATTCAATTTGTTCACCGGGGGTGGAAATATTGACCCACGGCGGTCAGGACAGCGGACGGGGATTGGGCCCCCTTCATGGCCTTAAAAGCGGGTGGGAAATATTTTGCCGGGAACGGTGTCGGCGGTCATGAGCCTTTCCGACACTAAACAAAATACTCTCTTTTTCCGTGAGAAGAAAAAGGATTTTCAATATATCATTCGGTGAAACGGTTGTCAATATGAGCACACGGCGGCGTGTATAAAAAATCCCCGCATCGATTAAGATGCGGGGCGTTTTGCGTATCATGGCTCCCATGTGTCCGGGTGGGGGTAAATGTGCTCGCAGTGGGTTTCCTCCTCCTGATGGGCGGACTTGCCCTTTTCTCGGCGGTTACGGATGGGCTCGGGGGCGTATACGTTGCGGCCGCACTGTCTGCATATGCAGCGTCTTTTTATCTCGGTGGCAGGGACGGTGATCCGCTTTCGGTTCATAGCGTCAGTCCTCGGTGTGGGGCTGAACATTATTGCGGTAGCCGTTGTTGCTATAGCTGTTGTTTGCCGCGCCCTGAATTTCGGGGACGATGTCGGGCTTCTTGTGGGTCTTTTCTTCGGTGCGCTCGGGGCGCTTCATACCCTGTTTTGCCATGATTATCACCTCGCAATTAGTGTGGCGCAGACAGGAGGAAAAATGCAAGGAAAAATTTGATGATTTTTTGCGGCTGAGGCGCGCCTCAGCCCTACAAGATTGAGTTAAGTTTATTCGATGAACGTAGGGCAGGGGCGTGCCCCTGCTGTGAAAAAACCTCCCAACTTCATGGAAGTCGGGAGGTTTAAAATTATATTCAGCTCTTGCCGGCGTCGCGGTTGCGGATCTCTACGCGGCGAACCTTGCCGCTGATGGTCTTGGGCAGTTCGTCCACGAAGTCGACCACACGGGGGTACTTGTAGGGTGCGGTGTGGGTCTTGACGTATTCCTGAATCTCTTTCTTGAGTTCGTCGGTCTTCTCGGTGCCCTTGACGAGGACGATGGTGGCCTTGACCACCTGACCTCTGATGGGGTCGGGAACGCCGGTGATGGCGCATTCGAGAACGTAGGGCAGTTCCATGATGACGCTTTCGATCTCGAAGGGTCCGATGCGGTAGCCGGAGGATTTGATAACGTCGTCTATGCGGCCGACGTACCACAGGTAGCCGTCCTCGTCCATGGTAGCCTGGTCGCCGGTGTGGTAATAACCGTCGTGCCATGCTTCATTGGTGCGCTCGGCGTCGTCGAAGTAGCCGAGGAAGAGGCCGCAGGGGGCGCTGCCCTTGTCGGCACGGATGCAGATTTCGCCGGTCTCACCAGGCTTGCAGACATTGCCGTCGGGGTCGAGAACGTAGATGTCGTAGAGGGGGCTGGGACGACCCATAGAACCGATCTTGGGAGTGGTGCCCACAAGGTTTGCGATGGAGAGGGTGGTTTCGGTCTGACCGAAGCCTTCCATTATGCGAAGGCCGGTAGCCTTATAGAACTGGTGATAGACCTCGGGGTTGAGGGCTTCGCCGGCGGTGGTGGCGTACTTGATGCTGCTCAGGTCATATTTGCTCAGATCCTCCTTGATGAAGAAGCGGTACATGGTGGGAGGCGCGCAGAAGGTGGTGATGTTGTACTTGGCGAACATGG
>CAYYLZ010000057.1:0-11846 GCA_964472725.1 uncultured Oscillospiraceae bacterium | reverse complement strand
CGCCGCCGAACAGACCGATCTTACCGCCCTTTGCATAGGGGCAGATAAGGTCGATGACCTTGATGCCGGTCTCGAGGATCTCGGTTGCGGGCTGCTGCTCCTCATAGGAGGGAGCGGGGCGGTAAATGGGCCACTGCTCGCCGGCATTGACAGGGCCTGCCTCGTCAATGGGCTGGCCGAGAAGATTGAAAACTCGACCCAGGCAAGCGTCGCCGACAGGTACGGAAATGGGTGCGCCGGTGTCAATAGCCTGAGTGCCGCGCTGCAGACCGTCGGTGGAGTTCATAGCGATGCAGCGAACCACGTTGTCGCCAACATGCTGCGCTACCTCGGCAACGATGGTAACGTCACCGTTGGGGATTTCGATTGCGCTCTGCAGATCGGGAAGAGAATTTTCAGGGAAACGAATATCCAGAACCGGACCCATGACCTGAATTACGGTTCCTATATTTTTGGACATTGGGATACAACTCCTTTGTATCGTATTATGCGCCTGCAACAATCTCAGTGATCTCCTGAGTGATAGCCGCCTGACGAGCCTGATTGTACTTCAGGTTCAGGTCGTCTATCATTTCCTCCGCGTTCTGAGTTGCGGAGTCCATAGCGGTGCGGCGGGCAGCCTGCTCGGAAGCGCGGCTTTCGCACAGTGCGCCGTAGATAATACCGCCCAGATATTCGGGGGCTATGGCGTCAAACACCTCTATGCTGTCAGGCTCATAGAGAATATCGGACGAGGGAGCGTCGTCCTTTCCGGTGGAGTGACGCAGAAGCGGAAGCATCTGTATCGTAGCAGGGGTCTGGTAAAGGACGGAAGCGAAGTTGGTATAAGCAATGTGAATTTCATCAAACTCGCCTGCGCAGTATGCCTTGCAAAGCTGCTTGGCGAGGGTGAAGCATTCGCCAACGGACATTTCCTCAGCGTCTGCAAAGCTTTCGGTCAAAATAGGAAGCTTGCGGGCATGGAAAAAGTCCACGGCCTTCTTGCCGATGGGGATAACGGTTGCTTCCTTACCCTCCATCTGAGAGTAGGCGAGCTTGAGGATATTGCTGTTGTAGCCGCCTGCCAAGCCGCGGTCACCGGCGATCACGACAAACGCAACCTTGTTTCCGGGACGGTGGGTCAGATAGGGAGAGGAAAAGTCGCGGTTAGACTCGACTATGCTGGAGATAGTCGAATAGAGAATTTCAAAATAAGGGCGGGAGTTCTGCACCTGAGACTGTGCCTTGCGAAGCTTGGAGGCAGCCACCATTTCCATTGCCTTGGTAATCTGTTTGGTGGATTCCATGCTTCGAATACGGGTTTTGATTTCCTTTGAGGAAACGCCGGCCATAGTGTGCCTCCTTCCTTAGTTTGCTGCAGTGAAGTCCGATACCAGTTCTTCGACAGCGGCCTTAAGAGCCTCTTCGGTCTCGGGTTCAAGCTTACCGCTGCTGCGAATAGCATCAAGGACTTCGGGGTGGCGAATGTCCATGTGCTCGAACAGGCGGGTTTCAAATTCGGGAATATCGGCTACATCGATGTCAGTGAGATAACCGTTGGTAACGGCGTAGATAATGCAGACCTGATGGGCAACCTCCACAGGGGAGTTGTTCTTCTGCTTCAGTACCGCAACGATACGCTCGCCCTGGTTAAGACGTTCCTTGGTGTCGGTGTCAAGGTCGGAGCCGAACTGAGCGAAGCTCTGCAGCTCACGATACTGGGAGTAGAGCAGCTTCAGGCTGCCGGAAACCTTCTTCATGGCCTTTATCTGAGCGTCGCCGCCGACTCGGGATACGGAGATACCGGGGTTTACGGCGGGCATAACGCCGGAGTTGAAAAGCTCAGTCTCAAGGAAAATCTGGCCGTCGGTAATGGAAATGACGTTGGTGGGGATATAGGCGGAAACGTCACCGGCCTGAGTTTCGATGATGGGCAGAGCGGTAAGGCTGCCGCCGCCGAGCTTGTCGGAAAGCTGCGCGGCACGCTCCAGCAGTCTGGAGTGGAGATAGAATACGTCGCCGGGGTATGCTTCACGTCCGGGGGGGCGGCGGATAAGCAGAGAAATTGCGCGGTAAGCCACAGCGTGCTTGCTCAGGTCGTCGTAAATTACGAGAACGTCCTTGCCCTGACGCATGAAGTGCTCACCCATTGCGCAGCCTGCGTAGGGAGCGATGTACTGCATGGGAGCCAGCTCGGAAGCGGTTGCGGAAACAACGATGGTGTAATCCATAGCGCCGCTGATGGTCAGATTCTCAACCAGCTGAGCGACGGTGGAGCGCTTCTGGCC
This sequence comes from uncultured Oscillospiraceae bacterium, assembly GCA_964472725.1. GTDB lineage: Bacteria > Bacillota > Clostridia > Oscillospirales > Oscillospiraceae > RGIG6375. The sequence continues at coordinate 9,579 of CAYYLZ010000057.1, read as the reverse complement.
GATGGCAACATAAATGCAGATAACGTCCTTACCCTTCTGGTTAAGGATAGTATCGGTAGCGATGGTGGTCTTACCGGTCTGACGGTCGCCAATGATAAGCTCACGCTGACCGCGGCCGATGGGTATCATGGAGTCGATAGCCTTGATACCGGTCTGCAGGGGACGGCTTACGTGCTGTCTGTCGATGACGCCGGGAGCGGGCATTTCGATGGGACGATAGGTCTCCTCGGAGATGGGACCTTTGCCGTCGATGGGCTCGCCGAGAGCGTTGACCACGCGGCCAATAAGAGCGGAACCGACGGGTACGGAAACTACCTTGCCGGTGCGCTTTACGGTATCGCCTTCCTTGATGCCGTTGTCGGTGCCGAGGATAACGACGGAAACGGTGTCCTCTTCAAGGTTCTGAGCCATGCCGTAGGAGCCGTTGGGCAGCTCAATGAGCTCGCCTGCCATGCACTTTTCAAGGCCGGAAACCTTGGCGATGCCGTCGCCAACAAGGATAACGACGCCGGTCTCGCTCTGCTCCAGCTTTGCTTCGTAATTCTTTATTTTATTGCGTATGATTTTAGTTATTTCTTCGGGTCTTAATTCCATACTGTACCTGCTTTCTACCGCAAATCATAGTACGGTATTTTTGAGTATACTGCGCAGGGTGTCCAGGCGATGAACTATCGTGTCGTCCGTGCGCTTGCCGTCGTAGTCAAGGCGTATTCCGCCGATGCAGGAAGGATCGATCCGGTTTTCCAGTTCGATGGTTTTGCCGGTGATTTTGGAGAGCTTGTCCGTAAGTCTTGCCGACTGATCTGCGGTGAGAGCGGATGCCGTAACCGCTGTTACAGAAAGAATTCCGTTGTTTTTGTTATACAGTTCGCGATAAGCTTTGCAGCAATCGCCGAAATAGCGCATATAACCCTTTTCGGTAAGGATCTTCATGAAGTTAAGTACATAAGGATGCACCTTACCGCGGAAAATCTCATCTACAATACCGCAGCGCTCCTCCTTGGAAAGGGTGGAGGCGGTCAGCAAACGCAGAAAATCCTCTTCCCGGGACACGACTTCGTCGAGAGACTTCAGCTCATCGAGAATAGTCTTGCCCAAGGTTTCTTCCTCGGCCAGCGAATAGAGTGCCTGAGCATAAACACTTCCTATCTGGCTCATGCTTCGTCACCCAATTCGTCGATAAAGTGGTCGACCAAAGCGGCCTGATCGTTTTCGTTCAGCTCGCGGCCTACGACTTTGCCGGCAATGGCGATAGCTATGCCGGAAATTTCATTTTTGGCGTCATTGATTGCCTTTTTGCGCTCCAGTTCAATATCTGCAGCGGCCTTATCCATAATAGCGGAGGCCTCCTGCTGAGCCTGACGGATAATTTCCTCCTGACGGCTCTGACCGCGGGCAACAGCTTCCTTCACGATGCGGTCGGAGGTTGCCTGTGCGTCGGCAAGCTTCTGCTGATATTCATTTTTCATAGCGTTTGCTTCGCCCTTTGCGGTGTCGGCGTCACTGTACAGGCCGTCGATCTCGTTCTGGCGATCCTTGATGATCTTCATAACGGGGCGGAACAGAAAGTGTCTTGCCACAAAAAAGATTGTGAGCGTGTTGAGCAGTGTGAACAGGGCAGTCCAAAAGTTTACGCCAATGAAAGCTTCAAATTGTGCCACTTTTGCAGACTCCTTTCAAATGTAATTGAAGGTGTTCTTACAGAAGGAACAGAATAAGAAGAGCGATAATCAGAGAGTAAATACCGGTGGTCTCAGCGATTGCGCAGCCCATGATCATAGTGGAACGAAGGGTGCTGGTGGACTCAGGCTGACGAGCCATACCGTCCAGAGCGTGAGCAACAGCGGTACCTTCACCGACACCGGGGCCGATAGCGCCGATACCCATACAAAGACCTGCGCCGATAGCCTTACCGGCGATTGCGATTGCAGATGCCAAATCCATAATAATATCCTCCTAAAAAATATATAATAATGTTTAAATTGGATAACTGATTAATGTGCGGAGATTACTTTGCGTTGTCACCGGTGGGTTCGGGGAGCGAACCGGAGATATAAACCATGGTCAGCAGGCAGAATACATATGCCTGAACGAAACCGGAGAAAAGATCGAAGTAGCAGGAGAGAACAGCCGGTACACCGTAAGAAAGAATGGGGATACCTGCAAGGAGACCGGTGGCCTGCAGCAGACCGCACAGACCGAGCAGGGCGGAGATGATGCCGAAAATAAGGGCTACCTTTCTGCCGCTCTTTTTCCAAACAACGATAAGTGCTGCGCCTACCACCAAAAGAACTGCGGAAACGACCCAGCCGCTTGCGGCGATGAGGTTGATCACTGCAGTGGAGGCGATGCTAAGTGCAGCGTAGATGAGGGTGGTGATAACACCGCCGCCGGCTACGTTGCCGAAGTGACGGAAGGCCATGGAAATAGGCTGAGCTATTTCGGAAACGATGTTCATGGGAGTCATGACCACAATGGGCTCGGTGAAGCCCTTGAGCCAGCCCAAAAAACCGTTATTCTTGATGTTGTTATACCATATTATAATGGTAACCATTATCGCCCATACCATAACGCAGCTGATGTCTGCGGTGGTGGAGCGAAGGAAACCGGTAAGACCGATGAAGGAGCCGCAGATAGAGGAGAGGAAGATAGTACCGATGAAGGGTACCCAGTGGGCATTGTGCTCACCCATGGTTTCAACTACCATCTTGTGCAGCATCATAACGCCTTTTTCTACAAGCACCTGCTTGCCATCGGGGCGTTTCTTCAGGTTCCTACCGAGGCAGATGCAGGCGGTACAGATTATAATGGTAACAACGAGCAGAGAGAGCATTGTCTGAGTGACGTTGATACCTCCGAATATAGGTATGGTGAAATATATAAACGCGCCTGTAATATCAAGTTCCATCGTCATTCACCTTTCTTTCTGAAAAATTCTGAGATTGTGATAGTAGGTCTTACAAATGCGAGTGGGAGTACAAGAGCTATTACATTGAAGTGACCGCTCTTTGCAAACAGGATAAGGAGCGCTGCCAGTACAAGCAGGCGAACAGGGTAGGAGCTTTTCAGCAGCTTTTTTCCGCCTTCAATGTCCTGCTTCTCGGCTCTGTCTGCAGCAAGGGTGCTGACTACAGCCATGCTGAAAAAGTTTAGTATGGACAGGACTGCGCCGACAAGACCACCCAGCAGTACGTTTATAGCGAAACGTCCGATCAGGGCGAATACGCCTATCATGGCGGTAGTGCCTATTAAAACACCAATGGCGATAACACCGGTTTCGTGTAATGCAATTTTACGAGAGTCCATAGGATTTGCCTCCGGGTATCAGTCGTGATCGTTGTAGGATATGACAGAAGGGTTATCTTCGTCGTCGGATTTTGATGCTTTGTTAAGGTATTGCAGTGAGCTGCGAAGCCCGCTTACAGCACCGGAAATGCCCAGAATAATTCCGGCGATGACCACCCAAAAGCCCCAGCCGTGGGAGTTATGGAGCCAAACGCCCAAAAGTATAAAACCGACCAGTGGAACAGCCACAGAAATTCCCAACTGCGCCAGCCATATCAGTAAATTTACATCTTTCATAGTTATCTCCGATTTTAACAAAATCAGTAAAGCTGCTGCGGGAGGGGTTTTGTTAAAAAATAACATAAAACAACTAAGCTGAACGCGCTCAGTTTATGCTGGATTTCTATTATACAGCCTTTTGCGATATATTGCAAGAAGAGAAACTAATTTTTGGCAAATAGGCAAATAGAGCGAAAAGTTGAAGTGTAAAAAAAGAAAATAAACAGGTTCGTTTTTGAACTCGAATTGGTTTGCTCGCGGCCTGCTGCGTGGAAGTAAGGGGATATGGCAGCCAATGCGCGCTATCAGATCTTTAAATGCAGAAGGAAAGAGTATCTGAATCTGCTTTCAAATGCACAGACACATTTCAGGAAGCTGTCGGTTCTGTAAATATAGGGTTCCGCGAAAAGTGGCGTCCTACAAAATTTTATGTCAAGATGATGTTGCAGATCGGTGCCGCCCGGCACTGAAAAAAACAAAAAAGTTGTGTTACACTATTGTTATTTTAATGAAGTTGGTATATCATAAAGACAAATTTTAACACATTAGGGGTGTGTATTTATGAGCAAAAGCGTACAGGATATTCTGAAGATCATTGAAGAAAACGGTATTGAAATGGTCGACTTCAAGATGGTCGATATCAATGGTCAGTACCGTCATGTTACCATTCCTGCAAAGAACTTCTCCGAAGATACCATGAAGAGCGGTATTGGCTTTGATGCCTCCAACTACGGCTACGCAGTTGTTGAAAAGAGCGACATGGTATTCATTCCCGACCCCGACACCGCCGTTATCGATCCCTTCTGCTCCATTCCCACCCTGTCCATGACCGGTAACGCCATGATCATCGACAGCCCCGAGAACCGTCCTCTTGCACAGTATCCCCGCAACATCGTTCTCGCCGCGGAGCAGTATATGAGAGACTGCGATATTGCGGATACCATGTATATTCTCCCTGAGTTTGAGTTCTATCTTTTTGACCAGGTAGGCTGGGATGTTCAGCCCAATAACATCAGCGCCAGAGTTGATGCTCAGCAGTCCTATTGGAACAGCGCCACTCAGGGTCAGGGCGTCGTAGTTCCCAAGCAGAAAGCTTATCACGTTGCCAAGCCCTTCGACGTTGCCTATGAGTGCAGAAGCGAAATGTGCATGCACATGGGTAATGCCGGAATAGAGATAAATTACCATCATCCCGAGGTTGCTGCCTCCGGTCAGTTCGAGATCGAGCCCCAACTGGGCGAGATGTCCAAGATGGCAGATGCTACCATGATGATCAAGTATATCATTCACAATACCGCTCTTAAGTACGGCAAGGCTGCTACCTTTATGCCCAAGCCCATCTACGGTGAGGCAGGCAGCGGTATGCACGTTCACATGCTCCTTATGAAGAACGGCGAACCCGTATTCTCCGATGATAACGGTTATTCTCACCTGAGCAAGGAAGCACACTGGTTCATGGGTGGTCTGCTCAAGCATATACACTCTCTCTGCGCTCTTACCAATCCCAGCACCAACTCCTTCAAGAGACTGGTTCCCGGCTTCGAGGCTCCCGTAACCGTCGGTTATGCCACCTCCAACCGCAGTGCCGTTATCCGTATCCCCGCATACGCAAAGACTCCCAACAAGCGCCGCTTTGAGCTGCGTAACCCCGACGCTACCTGCAATCCCTATTTCTGCTATGCAGCTATTCTTATGGCCGGTATCGACGGTATCAAAAATCAGATCGATCCTCACGAGAACGGCTGGGGTCCCTACGACGTAAACCTCTATCACCTGCCCGAGGAAGAGAAGGCAAAGCTGCAGGGCCTGCCCACCTCTCTCGAGGCTGCCCTTGATGCTCTTGAGGCAGACCACGATTACCTTACCGCAGGCGGCGTATTCCCCGAGGAGCTCATCAAGAACTTTATCAAGTCCAAGCGCGAGGAATGCAGCGAGCTGTCCAAGATCCCCAACCCCGCTGAGTACGACAAGTACTTCAATCTGTAATTGCAATTTAATAATGTAAAAAAATATGGCAGACATCGAAAAATGTCTGCCATATTTTTGTTGAAAACGAGAATATATTGATAAAAAGCGGATTTTTCTTTATTTTCTCTTTGCTTTTAGCCGAGAATAATGTAATATGTATTCATAACGATTTAATTGGGAGGCTTATAAAATGGAAAAACCCAAAAAGAAAATATCCTTGACGATACAGATAACTATCGGTTTGGTGCTTGGTATCATCGTGGGTCTGCTCCTGCAGAATAACGCGAACATTGCAACCGATTACATCAAGCCCATCGGTACCATCTATCTCAACCTTATCAAGATGATAGTTGTACCCGTAGTGCTCCTCTCTATAATTCAGGGCATTATTTCGCTTAAGGACATCAGAAAGGTCGGCTCCATTGGTATCCGCACAATTATCTACTATCTTTGTACCACAGCGATTGCAGTAACCCTTGGACTGTTTTTTGCAAACATAATGAAGGTTGGCGCAGGCTATGTTCTCAGCGACGAAGCTCTTAACTATACCGCCGCTGAAGCACCCAGCTTCATTGATACCATCGTCAATATCTTCCCCTCCAACTTCATTACGCCTCTTGCCAACGCAACCATGCTGCAGGTTATCGTAATAGCCCTGTTCTTCGGCTTTGGTATTATCCTTGCCGGTGAAAAGGGAAAACTTGCAGGCAGCGTAGTTGACAGCTTTGCGGAAGTGTCCTTCAAGGTAATGGAAATGATCATCAACATTTCCGCCATCGGTGTATTCGCGCTGATTTGCCCCGTTGTTGCGTCCAACGGCCCTGCCGTGCTGCTGCCCCTGCTCAAGGTCGTCCTTGTAGCATACGTTGGCTACATTGTTCACTCCATTATTGTTTATTCCTCCACCGTTAAGGCATTCAGCGGTATAAGCCCCCTTGCTTTCTTCAAGGGCATGGTGCGTCCCATGATGTTCGCATTCTCCAGCGCAAGCAGCGTTGGCGTTCTGCCCTTCAACCTTGAGGCTACCCAGAAGATGGGCGTCCGCAAGGAGGTTGCCAGCTTCGTCCTGCCCCTCGGCGCCACCATCAACATGGACGGCACCGCTATCTATCAGGGCGTAAGCGCAATATTCATTGCTCAAATCTTCGGCATTGAGCTGGAACTGAGCCAGCAGATCACCATTATCCTCACCGCAACCCTCGCCTCCATCGGCACCGCCGGTGTGCCCGGCTCCGGCATGATCATGCTGGCAATGGTACTGCAGAGCGTAGGCCTCCCCGTAGAGGGTATCGCCCTTGTCGCAGGTATTGACCGTATTCTCGATATGGGCCGCACCGTTGTCAACATCACCGGTGACGCCGCCTGTGCCATCTGCGTTGACGCAATGGACAAGAAGAGAGAAGCAAAGCGCGGCAAGCTTGCAGGCTGATATTTTTACATCAATAAAAGCACTCGATTGGAAAATCGGGTGCTTTTGCCGTATTGATAAGGCGTTTTTTATTCGCTTGGGGACTTACATACCCGCCATGCGGGATAATCTCCCTTTGACCAATAATAATGCTCATAAACATAGATAATATTGCTGTCATTGGGGTCGGAATATACTTCTTTTCCGTCTGTAGGATAACCGAAACTGCCGGAGATGCGGTTTGTTTCCAAATCATTGTCAGGTATGGTGTCGGTGCCGATGTACGTTAAGGTGCCGAGCAGCCGGCTGCCTTCCGGAAGTTCGGTTATGCGTGGGCATATATCATAGCTGCCGGGACGATAGCGATATTGCTGTCCCCCATAAAAAATACATTCATTATCGAGAAGGTCGTCGCTGACGAAGCGTATGTAAGCATTATCGAGCCATGCAGTTGTCATTTGGACATACACGACTTCGGGCGTATTGGTGTTGGCGAAAACAGTACCGCTTGCCTCAAAGGCAGCCCTGAGCTGCATCTCCTCCGAGGGAACATCTTCCGTAATGCTGCTTATTTTGCCGATTTCGTAATATCCGTCCGGGATAAAGGAGGAAGCGTCGCCCATAGTGTAAATAGTGCCGTCCGGTGAGGAATGGTACTTTTGTGATAAACCTGTCCAACGGTACAGCTTTCCGTTTACCATGAGAATTGGCCGCAATCCGTTGGGTAAATCACCAAACCAGCCTCGTCCGGAGCTGAGTTCATTGTTTTCGTAGGCGGGAATATCACTTCGGGGGGAGTCGGGGACATTGGGAGAAGGCGCAACATCAATTTCGGGATTTTTACGGCAGCTTGATACCGTGAATATGCAGAGCAGCACTAAAAGCAAAGTGAGCAGCTTTTTCATGTATCTACCTCCTTTGTGTGACACGTTCCAACGTCCATTTGCCGATTTTATTTTATCATTTATGTGAAGCGATTTCAATATATTTGGATTTGTACTTTTACGGTGAAATAAAGAATTGTGAAACCGTTTATTATTGCTTTTTGTGTGCAACGAATGTATAATTTGTGTATTAATGATACTGAGAGGAGATACAACAAATGGCACATTACGGAGCAGGCGTTTACTCTACATACGATATGCCCCATGACGACGAGATAGTTCGTCACGGGCTTACTGAAAAAAAGACCTTTACCGAAGCTGAACGTAAGATAGATGTGGTCCGTGAAGTTGACGTTATTGTTGTTGGCGGTGGCCCCGGCGGTACCGCTGCAGCTGTCCACGCGGCAAGAAACGGCGCAAAGACTATACTTGTTGAACGTTACGGACATCTTGGCGGCATGGCGACCGGCGGCCTTGTAAACATTATCCCCAACCTTGCTGATATCTACGGCAACCAGTGGATAGGCGGCTTCTGTCAGGAATTCATTGACCGTGTCGCTGCCCGCGGCGCAGCCAGCTTCCCTAAAAAGGAAAGCTGGGGTCAGCCCGATAAGGAGCTTGTAGATAAGTATCTCAAGGCCAATATGGGGCACTTCTACGTCCGTGAAAATACTGAAGGCGAAAAGGTCGTGCTTTATACTGCCGTCATAGACCCTGAGGTTGGTAAGGACGAGCTGGCGGTAATGGTAGAGGAAGCAGGCGCTGAGCTGCTTCTGCATACCTGGGTGGTTGCGCCTATTCTTGATGGCAATACCGTCCGCGGCGTAATCGTCGAAAGCAAGGCAGGCCGTCAGGCTCTGCTTGCCAAGGTTGTCATCGACTCCACCGGTGACGGCGACCTGCTTATGAACCTGCCCACCGAGACCGTTGAATATATGCGTCCCGGCTCCCGTATTGCGCAGTTCGGCTATGTATACTGGGTCTGCGGCGTGAATCTCGAAAAGTACGATGCCTTTGCTGAGAGCGAGCCCGAGAAGTTCCGCGAAATTACCGGAAAAATCATGGCGGAGGGTGGAAATCCCTTCTTCTGCCGCGGCCTTCTTGAGCATCAGCGAGGTGTAATATGGAACCACAGCCTCATCGGCTCTCTGCACCAGACCGAGCCTGAGGAAATGACCTACATCGACGCCGGCGCACGCCGTAAGTCCGTTCTTACTTGGGAGCTTATGCGTAAGTATATGCCCGGTTTTGAGAACTGCTTTATTATGCTCTCCGCACCCCAGCTGGGCACCTCCGGCGGTCGCCGCATAGTGGGTGAATTCTATATAACCGAGGACGAGATGAACCGCGAGGAGCCCTACGAGGATACCATCGCCATCTTTGCCGATAATGACCGCGGCGAATACTCGTTGGAGTCTCCCAAGACTTATATTCCTTACCGCGCGCTGCTGCCCAAGGATATCGAGGGCCTTATGGTAGCCTGCCGCGCATTCTCCGCCGACCATGAGTTCAGCGAGTTCTTCAACCTTATCCCTCACTGCATGTGTTTCGGCCATGCAGCAGGTATTGCGGCAGCCCTTGCCGTAAAGAAGGGTATCAGCGTAAAGGAAGTCCCCTTCGATGAACTCAGAGCCATACTGCTTGAGGGCGGCGCAATTCTGCCCTGATAAATACTGTAAAAAATCACCTGTTTCCCAGCGGGAAATCAGGAGTTATCGCAAAAAGTCTTGTATTATAAGGCTTTTCAGCAGGTAG
>CAYYLZ010000056.1:0-11867 GCA_964472725.1 uncultured Oscillospiraceae bacterium | reverse complement strand
GTCGGCGACAACAAGTTCGACCCCAACGGCACTGTGACCCGTGCCATGGTCTGGACCACGCTGGCCAGACTGGATGGCGTTGACACTACCGGCAGCGATCCCTGGTGGCTGGCTGGACAGAAGTGGGCTATGGAGAATGGTATCTCCGATGGCACCATGGCCACCGAAAACATCACCCGCGAGCAGCTGGTGACTATGATCTGGCGCTACGCTAAGTATATTGATATGGACGTCAGCGAAGGCGAGAACACCAACATTCTCTCCTACACCGATGCTCTTGATGTGAACGAGTGGGCCATCTCTGCCATGCAGTGGGCCTGCGCTGTTGGCATTATCAACGGCATTGACGGCACGCTGCAGCCCCAGGGTGACGCCACCCGCGCTCAGCTGGCAGCCATCCTCTATCGTTTTGCGGAGGAAGTTATGACCGAAGAGGAAGAACCCGAGCCTGAACCCGAGCCCAGCACGCCCGTTGCTCCCAGCTATCCTGGCGGTAGTGGGGGTAGTTCTCCCGCAGAGGTCACAGCAATCACTGTCAACAGCAGTACCCACAAGACCGAGTACAAGGTTGGCGACACCCTCGACGTAACCAATCTGACCATTCTGGTCGACAAGAGCTACGGCAGCGATCCCACTGTTGAGGTCACCGAAGGTATGGTCACCGGTTTTGATTCCTCTGCTGTTGCAGCGAGCCAGACTTTGACTATTACTTACGAAGGTAAAACTACTACCTACACCGTTAGCATTGCCAAGGCAGACGGCCCTGCTGCTCCCGCCGGACTCAGCGGTACTGACGGTAAGATTACAGGTACCACGACCGCAATGGAATACAGCACTACAACCGATTTCGCTTCTGCCATTGATTGCAATGAGACCGAAACTACCGGTCTTGAAGCAGGCACCTACTATGTGCGTTATAAGGAAACCGCAACCCATGAGGCCGGCGAATACGCAACTGTAATTGTCTCTCCCGCAGAGGTTACTGCGATTACTGTTAACAGCAGCACTCACAAGGTTGCGTACAAGGTTGGTGACACTCTTGATGTTACCAACTTGACCATCCTTGTCGATATGAGCTATGGCAGCGATCCCACTGTTGAAGTTACCGCAGGCATGGTAACTGGCTTTGATTCTTCTGCTGTTGTAGCAGAGCAGACTCTGACCATTACTTACGAAGGCAAAACTATTACCTACACCATTAGCATTGCCAAGGCAGATGGTTCTGCTGCGCCTACTGGCCTTGTCGGCGTGGAACCCACTTTCAACGGTGACACCGATGGCAAGATCACCGGCACCACGGCTGCAATGGAATACAGCACTACAACCGATTTCGCTTCTGCCATTGATTGCAATGAGACCGAAACTACCGGTCTTGCAGCAGGTGCTTACTATGTACGTGTGAAGGCTACCGCAACTCACAATGCTGGCGCCTATGCAACGGTAGTTGTTCCCGAGCAGAATTTGTATTTTAAGCTGGTAGGCGGAAGTACTCCCGAAACGGCTACTAAACTTGCAGATGTAATTGGAAACTATGCCGATGGAGCTACCATCGTTCTGACCAGTTCCTACTACGATCTGTCTCTGCTTGCCGGCACAGATGTTCCCGAAAATCTCACTATCATTGGCGGCGAGAACGCAACTCCTGTTGTCAAGTGCGAAATCAAGGCCAACATTGATGGACTGACCCTGCAAAACATTTGGTTCATGGCAGGCGGCGGTATCACCGGTAATGCCAGCGCGGATGCTACACAGTCTATCAAGAATATGACTGTGGATACCTGCTACTTCGAAGGTGTAGATGTTGCGCTGCAGCTCGGCTCTGTCACTTGCGAGAACATGACCATCAAGAATTGTGAGTTTACTGGCAACGTTCAGTCCAATGCGATCCGCCTGTATAATGTAAGTGGTGAGACCAAGATCACCGGCAACAAGATCTACAGCGCTGGTAAGTATGGCATTGCGCTGCTCGGAACGGTCAGCGGTACCGTAACTGTCGATGGCAATATCGTCAAGGATAATAACAAGGCTGATGATGATAACGGTGGCCTGCGTATTGACCAAGTGCAGGCAAATGCCACTGTAAGCCTCTCCAATAATGAGCTGACTAACGCAAGCAAGGATAACGGTCAGGTACTCAAGGTTACTTCCACCGGCGCCAATGCGTCTGTCGCTCTCGCCGGCAATACCTATGGTGGTGCGGCGTGGGATCCTGCTGATATCGGTGCCAACAAAACTAATGTTTCGTATTATGTCCTGGTAGGCGGCAGCACTCCTGAAACTGCAACTGAGCTTGCAGATGCTGTCGCAAACTATGCCGATGGTTCTACCGTTGTTCTGACCAGTTCTTACTACGACCTGTCTCTGCTTGCCGGCACAGATGTTCCCGAAAATCTCACTATCATTGGCGGCGAGAACGCAACTCCTGTTGTCAAGTGCGAAATCAAGGCCAACATTGATGGACTGACCCTGCAAAACATTTGGTTCATGGCAGGCGGCGGTATCACCGGTAATGCCAGCGCGGATGCTACACAGTCTATCAAGAATATGACTGTGGATACCTGCTACTTCGAAGGTGTAGATGTTGCGCTGCAGCTCGGCTCTGTCACTTGCGAGAACATGACCATCAAGAATTGTGAGTTTACTGGCAACGTTCAGTCCAATGCGATCCGCCTGTATAATGTAAGTGGTGAGACCAAGATCACCGGCAACAAGATCTACAGCGCTGGTAAGTATGGCATTGCGCTGCTCGGAACGGTCAGCGGTACCGTAACTGTCGATGGCAATATCGTCAAGGATAATAACAAGGCTGATGATGATAACGGTGGCCTGCGTATTGACCAAGTGCAGGCAAATGCCACTGTAAGCCTCTCCAATAATGAGCTGACTAACGCAAGCAAGGATAACGGTCAGGTACTCAAGGTTACTTCCACTGGAACCAACGCATCTGTAACCCTCACCGACAACACCTGGAACGGCTACGATGACGAAGAGCTTTGCTACGGCAACGCCATCTGGAGCCTGCCTGTTGTTATGACCGCTAATGCAGACGATTTCGTTGCCGATATGAAGGTCCTTCCTGCCGGAACAACAAAAATAATGCTTGTCGACGGCACCACAAAGGAAGTCGGCTTGGTAATTACTGCCGCAGATCAGGCCAGCACGATTACCGTTTCTTCCAAAGAGGGTCTTCTCTACCTTAATACGTTGTTTGATAACTGGACCGCATGTTTCACCAACGGACAGGGTGTAGACCACAGTTGCTATGCTCCCAATAACGGCGGTAAGGGTACCGTATATTATTACATTAATTACTGGACCGTTAATCTGGATTGCGATGTTGACTTTGATGGCGCCAGCATTGCTCCTCTTGACCTTAACGCTGACGGAATGACCAGCGATATCATCAAGTTCAACGGACAGAATCACCTCATTGAAAACGCTGTGATTACTACCGATGCAAATTCCGAAAATGCAGCTGGTCTGTTTGGCCATGCTGAATTTGAAATCACCAACCTTAAGCTGCACAATATTCGTGTAACCGGAAGCCTTAAGGCCAATTCTACTGCCGGTATTCTGGTAGGTGACAACACTTGTCCTATCAGCAATATCATCATCACCAACTCCTCTGTCACCAACGGTAAATACACCGGCGCTGTTGTGGGCTATAATTATGGTGATGTCACCAATTGTAAGGTTGAAGGTTGCATCGTAAAGGGTGGCTATAAAGTCGGAGGTATTGTTGGCTTTGTTGACAGCAGTGTCGGCGGGCAATATGTCACCGGCAATACTCTCACCGGCTGCACAGTAGACGGCCTCGGCGGCGGTGTTTATGCCGACGGCAAGACACAGTACTACGTCGGTCAGGTTGTTGGTCATAGTAATTGTAATATCACCTGTAGCAATAACACCGTCACCAATATGAGCACCTCTGCAGAAAATGTCATCGGTTTGGCTTCTGGAACGGTTACTCAGTAATCCACGCAAAATAACCCCAAAGGAGACGGACATTTTGTCCGTCTCCTTTGATAGACTGAGGCAGCCACTTGTAGTGGCTGCCTGTAATTGTGATGAGAAGACAAACACTCAGTACCCATTCGAGGGGGTAGCATGTGTTGACCCTTCTAGGGCCTGAGCAAACCACTAGTTTACTAGTGGTTATAATTATGTGCTGTGAGATCAGGCGGAAACGATAGTGCCCTATGATTTCTGCTTTCTTGACGGTAGAGCGATTGGTACGCTGACTCTGCGATTTAACCATATGGAAAACCGCACGGCGCGGGTATTTTTTACGTGGTAAAGCCCGGAGGAGACCCTCCGGGCTTTGAGCTGCGTATAGGGATATGCGTTACTAAAATAGTACTTGACAGCTTGTAATATCGGTTGTATTATACAGATACAGAGTTTAACGTGCTTAATGTATCGAAATGGAGATATATATGGAGAATATTATAGTTGAGCTGGAAGCCCTGCGTAAGCGTATACTGCAGGAGGTTAATACAGAATTTGATAGGATAATTGAACTTGCAGCGAAGCGGGAGAACATGAATGACCGCAAGGAGTATGCCAAGCCGTATGAGATGCGGTATCCGCTTACTGCTGGGCCGAATATATTTAAAGGCAAAAAACCGACCGGAGTGATTCTAGGGGAAAGGGCGCCAATTGCCGTGTTGACATGGAAGCAGGTGGTTGACGAGATCATCCAGGAATGCGTTAAAGACGAGCGGTATGTTCAGGCGTTAAGAGAACAGTGTGATAAGGTGAAGGGCAAAAAAAGAACGCTGCTGTCAAAAAGCAAGGACGGAATGCGGAGGCCTCTTGAAATTTTCGATGACCTGTATATGGAAACGCACTATGATACGGAAACTCTGCTGAATATACTGACGACTCGAATTTTGGGACCGATAGGATATGATTTCAGTGATATTTCCGTTACGATAAGGAACGCTTAATGCGCCGTTAGGAGGCTAATATGGGAAGCGAATTTCAGTTTTTGGTTTATCGGGCTGAGGACGAGGACGTATCCGTTGATGCTGTAATCAGAGATGAAACTATCTGGCTTACACAAAAGGCTATGGCTGAATTGTTTGGTGTGAACTCGCAGGCCATCACAAAGCATCTGAAAAACATTTACGAAGAGGGCGAATTGGTCAAGGATCGAACTTGTTCCAAAATGGAACAAGTTCAACCAGAGGGTACCCGCGTAGTAAAGCGGCAGGTGGAATTCTATAATCTTGACGCTATAATTTCTGTCGGTTATAGAGTCAATTCACGCCGAGCTACAAAGTTCAGAATCTGGGCGACCGGTATTCTGAAAGAATATATGATAAAAGGCTTTGTCCTTGATGATGAGCGCCTGAAGCAGGGAAAGGCGGCATTTGGCAAAGATTATTTCAAGGAACTGCTGGAGCGTGTGCGTTCCATTCGTGCCAGTGAGCGCCGTATCTGGCAACAGATTACGGATATATTTGCAGAATGCAGCATCGATTACGATAAAGATTCTCAAATTACACATAATTTCTATGCAATGGTCCAAAATAAATTTCATTATGCCATCACGGGACAAACTGCAGCGGAGATAATTTATAATGGTGCGGATAGCAGTAAAGAGAATATGGGACTTGCTACTTGGAAAAATTCTCCCGATGGACGCATATTGAAATCGGATGTTTCTGTCGCGAAAAACTATTTGGACGAAAAGCAGATTAGACAGTTGGAGCGAACAGTTACAGGATATTTTGACTATATTGAAGACCTGATCGAGCGCGAAAATACCTTTACTATGCAGGAGTTTGCTGTAAGTGTGAATGAATTTCTCGCTTTTCGCAAGTATGATATTTTAACGGATAAGGGAAGGATTTCGCGTCAGCAGGCGATTACAAAGGCCGAAGCGGAGTATGATGCATTTAATAAGACTCAGCGTATTACTTCCGATTTCGACAGAGAGGTCAATCAGCTTTTGGGTAGCAGCGGAAAAGCGAATGGGATAAACGAGAAGTGAAAGAATGGACTATCATCATGATGAGCGCTATTGAACCAATAAAAAATACATTGAGCAAACGTTAAAGCCAGGGACATAATTTTGTCCCTGGCGATTTTGCTTAAGAGCAGATTTCAAATGCTAAATTGGTTGTAGTTTTTGAAATAACGCAGAATATCAATTGCATATTATAAAAATGACGACAGGTCGCTTCACGAAACAAAGCGGCCTGTCTCTTCGTTTATAGCCGCTGCAGAAGCTGAGCGGCGTGTTGTTCCATATCGGCGAGTTGAGAGTCAAAGGCATTCTCTGTGGGGGAGAGGAGGAAAGAGCTTTTGTCGGGGTCTATGCCGAGGCCGACATAGCAGAGGTGGGTGCTGTTGCCAGCGCCGTAGCGCTTGACCTTGTATTCTATGCCGGAGGGAAGGTTTTCGCGGAAGCGTTTGCCGAAAACCACGCTGCTCTCGTTGGGTGGGCAGCCGTGGAGCGTTTCGTAATACTCGCAGTAAGCCTTGTACAGTTCGTCCCGCTCGCATACAGCCCTTTTGGAGATCTTACATCTGGCCTTTATAAAGGCGCCGATTTCCTGATGGCTGATCTTGGCGGTGGTGCGTCTGTTGGATTTGGCTTTAGCGACCGCGCGCACCTTGCAACCGTGAATAGTAAATACCGTTTTGAACCATTCACCGTCCTCGACGCCGAACCCATTGAGCATAGCAGGGTCGCATATATGCTCGTAAGGGCTCAAGTTGATAACGTCGGCGCCATATTTGGAGACGAAATGACGTACCTGGCTGATGTTATCCGTTACGCAGACCACATGGAGACGGCTGTGGAAGCTCTGCTTACCCAGCACCTCACACTCGGTTTCAAGTTTGTCACCGGAAATGAGGGCAACGAAATCAGCCATTCGCTTTTGACTGGGGGCTTTGTCGCTTATGAGAAGCAGGGGCTCTCCCTGGAGTTGTTTGTTCATCAGCTGTACCTTGCCTTTGGAGGTAAGTAAGGAATTGACGCTGGCAGGGGCATCGGCAGAAAAGACTTTGTTTAAAAGATTACCAATAAATGCCGCGTTGCTGCGGGTATATACAACGGAAAGGCGTGCCGCACGCGTGGCGGGCACGGCGATATCGGAAAAAAGCCTGGCCAAAAGGTCGAGCATATTTACATTGCCGCCGCAGAGTGTGCGAAGAATTTCGGCAGCCTTATCACCGCTGCGCTTTCCATAAAGGCGAAAATGCTTTACGGAGTGGCGAGGCTTGGCTTTGTATCCGGTCAAGCAGGACGTGCCGTCAGCGCTATGCTTTACGCTGTAGAATTGGCCAAAAAAGCTGTATACGACCTCGGCGCCTTCGGTATCAATGGTCTCCAAAAATGTGGCTTCATCGGAGCGCAAAAGCCGGTCGTGGGATTTCAGCTTTTCAGCAAGATAACGAAACAGCTTTCGGTTTTGAGCCTTGGGGAGCGACAGGGGCAGAAAGTCGGTGTTGACGATGTCGCTGCCGCTGAATGGCTTGTGCTGTATGGGGTCAAGAAAAATCAGATGTCCGTCATGCCATGAAAAATGGGACTCCATTTCGAGTATCAAATCAGCGGCAGTGCTGCATTGGTGCGATAGCTGCCGGAAGCGATCAAGTTTCCTTTTAAAAAGCGTATCTGAGGCTTCGTGTTGGAGGGCGCGTATACGGGTGAGCAAAAGCAGGGCTGCTTCGGGTTCGTAGAATATTCTTTCCTCGGCGAAGAAAGTCGAAATATTTTTCTCGCTCAGCAAAAAATACCTGCGCGTGCCGTCGGCGGCGTAACGCGCTAGCTTTATCTCGCCCTTTTGCATGTGGGCGGTCATTAAAAGCTCTCGCAGCCTGGGGTTTACCGGCTGCTGGGCCATGTAAAAGTATTCGGCGCAGAGATCGTCCACATAGGTCTCCATGGCAGAGGTGAACATCCCGAGCCTGGAGCGGTTGTCCTCCTGTTGCTGTCGCTGCTGATGAGCCATAACGGCCTCGTAGCGCTCGTACAGATTATCGGTTTTTAATTGGCTCATTTTATGGCCTCCCGAAGTTTAATGTTTAAATTATTATACATGTTTTTTGATTAATTGCAAATTTCCTGCGTTACTATGCGCGGTAAAATTTGAAAAGTGCAAAATTGTGCCGGAACTGCTGTGCGCGTAAAAGCTTACAGCGCTCATAACGATTCAGTAAATCCGCGGGAATAGGTTCGCGGAAAACTGAATACATTTTCCTGAAAGGAGAATTACCATGAATATTAAACATACATATATCACAAAAACCGAATCTGAACGTTATGAGCGTCAGTTGGCAGCCTATCGCAGATGTGTTCTGCTGCTGAAGGCGGGCAAGTAAGATGGACGCCATATACGCAAGACAGAGTCTGGAAAAGAAGGACAGCCTTTCCATAGAGGGGCAGGTTGATCTGTGCAGAAAATATGTAAACGGAGAGCCCCTTGTCTTTACGGACAGGGGCTTTTCCGGCAAGAACACCAAGCGCCCAGCCTTTACCGAACTCATGCAGGCGGTGGAGTCGGGCACGGTGAATAAGATAATAGTCTACCGTCTTGACCGCTTCAGCCGTTCCCTTGCGGATTTCAGCGGGCTGTGGGCTGTATTGGAGCGGCACGGCGTGGAATTCGTCTCCGTTACCGAAAACTTTGATACGACCTCGCCTATTGGACGGGCGATGCTCAATGTGGTCATGGTTTTTGCTCAGCTTGAGCGGGAGACTACAGCCGAGCGAGTGAAGGATAATTATCGGCATCGCTTTGCCCTGGGGGCGTGGCCCGGCGGCCCGGCGCCCTATGGCTTTGACCTTGTGAAGTTTACTGACGAAAGCGGGCGGAAGGTATCGAGCCTTGCAGCCAACGGTAAAGCCGAGGCAGTAAAGCTGATATTTGAAAAATACGCTGCCTCAGATATATCCCTGCGGGCGCTGGCAAGGGAGCTTTCGGAGATGGGAATTCCCGGACCAAAGCGGGAACAGTGGGACAACGTCAGCCTGTCCCGTATTCTTCGCAGCCCGCTGTATGTGAGGGCCGGCGAGGATATATACTGGTATGGAGTAGCCAAGGGCTATGAGATGAAACAGCCGGCCGAGGCCTTCGACGGCATCCACGGCTGCAATATTATCGGTCGTCGCGACAGAGGAAAGGAGAAGTATAACGATACCTCCGTG
Source organism: uncultured Oscillospiraceae bacterium (assembly GCA_964472725.1). Classification (GTDB taxonomy): domain Bacteria; phylum Bacillota; class Clostridia; order Oscillospirales; family Oscillospiraceae; genus RGIG6375. Next base: position 2,701 of record CAYYLZ010000056.1, on the reverse strand, counting down.
CAGCTGATGACCGTGGCCAATCATGAGGGCTTTATTGCCGCGGAACTCTGGCTGAGGGTGCAGGACAAGCTTTCCGGCAACGTGCAGATTTCGCGGGCAAAGGCGGGAAAATACAGCTGGCTGACCGGGTTGGTCAAGTGCGGAAAGTGTGGCTACGCACTGAAGGTGAATTACAGCAAACGCGAGGATAAGCTGTATCTTATCTGCTCAGGGCGCTCCAATCTTGCCCTATGCGATGCCGCTGCGGATGTGGAGTTGAGAGCGCTGGAGGCGCTGATAGCGGGTGAGCTGAAGCGGGTTATCGATGAGTGTCCCGCCGTTGAGCTGGGTACGGTGGATTCCGAGCTTTCCCGGCAGATATTGGAGCTTGAGCAGAAGATAGAGCGCCTTGTAAATGCCCTTGCCGAATCCGGCGAGGTCTCTGCAGTGTATATAACCCGTCAGATAGAGCGATTGCATGCCGAGCGGGAGCAGCTGCTGGCATCGAAGGAAAGCCGGAAAAGTGGCAGTACGACCCTTGATTTTGATAAGGCGAGCTTTGAGGAAAAAAAGACGATAGCCCGTGAATTTATAGATAAGATATTTGTTACGGGCGATGAGGTAAATATCGTCTGGCGTATCTGAGCCAAGGCGGGTCAAGGACGTTAGCACTGCCATGAGTGCGATTTGCAACATATAAAGAAAAGTAGTGTACCTATATTGACTATGTCCCTGAGAAGCATATCAAGCTTCTCAGGGACTGTTTATTCATCTATGTCGGTTTGCAGCTTATAGGAATATATGAGTGTACTTATGCCATAGCTGCGCAGAACCTGCTTCATATAGTTTTGCAGGGCGTAAAACTCTGCTTTACTGCCTGCGTAGCGGTGTCCATCAATGAAGCTGATGGCGTGGGATATAAGGTGGAAGTGCAGGTTGTCTGTGTTCTCGTGAACGGCAAAGACGGTCTGATATTCTCTGCCGAGAAAGTACGCCAGCGACTGCGCTATCTGCCCGACCTGCTGAGGACTTACCTGGCAGTACCTGTCGAAAGAGAATATAAAATGCCGAAGCTGCACTCCGTTTGGCCTGCCAAACTGTACAGCTACGGCATTCATCTGTTCCGCGATGTCGTAAGGGTCATGGGGGTCTATGTTCTCAAGATTAGCACCTCCGTGGACCATGCTTTTCATTTTTTGCGTATTCAATATGTAGCGCACTGCGTTGAGTCGTGCGTCACTGTTGCGATAGTTTCCCTGTCCGTTAGCTGTTTTCCATAGTACCATTATTATTTCTCCTTATAGTATTTATTTGTATGTATCTATAAATATTTATTTGTGTATGTAAGCTTATTAATAAGCCTTATATATAGAGAGTTATTAATAGCAGGGGGAAGAAAAATCTTCCCCGGGGGCCCCATTTATTTGTGTGTTGGATGGTTTGTAAATTATTACAGCGAAGAAAACAAGAAGGTAAAGCCATGCACAAATAAATATAAGGAGGAAAGTACAATGGCTACAGTTATTGTTAATGAAACCTTTGAAACGCTCAGTGAGGAGAATCGTGGTGATAATATAGTCACTCAGATTATAAAAGGACGAGTGTTTGATTGTACTTATGGTGTCAGGAATGTGTTTATTGCCGCGCCTGTGAATAGTCTGCTGCTTTGGGCAAGGGAACGCGGTTGCACAGAAGTGCCCCTTATCCATGTTGAACTGTATTTTGATGAATGCGAGGTAAGTAAGGAATATTTAGATGAAGGCTTTAGCATAGTCAGCCGGATGGCCGACATGTTCGGAGGCGAATTCCAGTGTGTTTTTGCCCTGCGTGTGGAGGATGGTTTGGTACACGCCCATCTGCTTGTCTGCGCAGTAAGTATGCACAATAAAAGCGTGATGCACGTAAATCGCCTGTTGGCGGATGAGATATTTCGTCATGCGTTCAATGTAATGAGAGAGTTCAATCTGGATACCTTCAAGTGCTTGCTGCGTTGAGGAAACGCAGCAAGTAGAACTACGATGACAGGAGGAAAATATAATGGCTACAGTTATACTTCATAAGGACTTTGAGAGAATAAATAAATAGAATGAAATGAATAATATCGTGACAGATGTTATAAGCATCCGTAAGCTGGTGGATGGATATTGGGGTGTTGAGAATCTTCATAATATAGTTCCTGCAAGATCCATGCTTAAGCTGGCTCGCAGCTATGGATATGAAGAGGCTCCGGTCATGCATTTGGAAATATTTTTTGACTTGGGCGAGTTTGAAGAATTACCCGAGGAGGCAGCTGTGCTGGCATATTATATGACCCACCTGTTTAGCCGAGATTTCCAGTGCGTTTATGCTTTGCACGAAGATGGGGGCCGGCTGCGTGTACATATCCTTATAAACACGATATGTATGCACGACGGACATATCATGTATATGAATGAAATGGTGGCGGTGGGCATTTTTCAATGTGCCTTCGAGCTGCTGAAAAAGTATTCCATAGAGGCCATGCAGAGTGTGGTTGTTTAGGCAGTAAAAACGCCGACAGACAATTACATATTATCTCCATAGAAGAAGCCCGGAGCGAAGAAACTCGCTCCGGGCAATTTGTATTTAGGAGGTAATATACCCATGCAAGAAAAGGAACGCTGCTTCGCCTGTGGAGCAGATGGCTCAGTGGAAGAGCTGTACGAATTTGACGGACGGCACTATTGCTATCGATGCCTTAATG
>CAYYLZ010000055.1:0-12261 GCA_964472725.1 uncultured Oscillospiraceae bacterium | reverse complement strand
CCGCCAAGGGCGTGCGCCGCAAAAACAGCAAGCTTGCCGCTGCCGCCCAGCTCTATGCCTTTTCCGAAGTCACACTGAGCCATTCCGGCGGGCGCTGGTATCTCAATGAAGCAAACGCCCTCAATCTGTTCCCCGGCATCGGACAGAGTATAGAAAACCTCGCGCTGGCGGCCTATTTTTCCGAAGTGCTGGAAACGGTCTGCCGTGAGGATATTCCCGAGCCGGAGCTGCTTCGCCTTGGGCTGAACACCTTTTTCGCTCTCAGCGAGGGCAAAAAATCACCCGCCCTTATCAAAGCCGCCTTTGAACTGCGGCTCATGTGTCAGGCGGGCTACGCCCCACCCCTTGATGGCTGCGCCGCCTGCGGCAATCCCGACCCTGCCGAGCCGGTATTCGTCCTTGAGGGCGACGGACTTATGTGCCGAAGCTGCGCCGCCGCGTCCGGACTGCCCCGGGCAAAGCTTTGCGCTTCGTCACTTGCGGCGCTGCGGTACATCGAGTCAGCGGACGACCGCCGTCTTTTTTCATTCAACCTTTCCGACGACGCTTTAGGTCGTCTTTCCGAAGCCGGCGAGAAATACCTCCGGCAGCAGCTGGAGCGTGATTTCAAAACGCTGGATTACTACAAGAAATTTGGAGCAGGACAATGAACGAGCTTTATCAAAAATCATTGAATATTCTGGAACTGCCCACCGTGCTCGCCCGACTGGCCAATGAAGCCGTCAGCGAGGGCGCAAAGGAGCGAGCTTTGAACCTGCGTCCCGCAGACAACGCATGGGAAGTGCAGAGCCTTTTAAAGGAAACTGCCGACGCAGCCAAGCTCATTGCCTACAAGGGCACGCCGCCTTTTTCCTCCATCAAGGATGTGGCCGCCTCTTTGGGGCGCGCCAAGCTGGGCGGTATGCTCAATCCCCGGGAGCTTTTGGATATAGCGGCTCTGCTGCGCTGCACCCGCCTTGTATCCGCCTACGGCGGCGAGGCGGAGAAGACTTCTCTCTACGGTCTTTTCGGTGCGCTTCGAGCCAATAAATCTTTGGAGGAGCGCATAAGCACCTCCATTATCAGCGAGGAAGAGATTGCCGACGCGGCAAGCTCCGATCTTGCCAATATCCGCCGCCACATAAAGGTGGCCAATTCCAAGGTGCGCGACATTCTGCAGAAAATGATAAGCTCCTCCACCACACAGAAGCTACTGCAGGAGCCTATCATAACCCAGCGCTCCGACCGCTGGGTCATTCCCGTAAAGGCCGAGTACCGCGGCAGTATTCCCGGCATGGTGCACGATATTTCCTCCAGCGGCGCTACGCTGTTCATCGAGCCTATGCAGGTGGTTCAGGCCAACAACGAAATTCGTGAGCTGGAAATAAAGGAAAAGCTGGAGATAGAACGCATTCTCACGGAGCTTTCCGCCGCTGCCGCCGACCATATGGACGACATCGTTTACAACTTCGGCGTGCTCACCAGCCTTGACCTTATCTTTGCAAAAGGCCGCCTTTCCTACGCAATGAAGGCCATCGAGCCCGAGATATCCAAGACCGGCGAGGTGGTTCTCCGCCGCGCCCGTCACCCCCTCCTGGACCCCAAAACTGCCGTACCTATCGACATTTCCATCGGCAAGGGCTGCGACACTCTCGTTATCACCGGCCCCAACACCGGCGGCAAGACCGTAAGCATAAAAACCCTCGGTCTCCTTTGCGTAATGGCGCAGTGCGGTCTGCATATTCCTGCCGACGACGGCAGCTGCGTACCCATCTTTAAGGAAGTTTTCGCCGATATCGGCGACGAGCAGAGCATTGAGCAGTCCCTGTCCACATTCTCCTCCCACATGCGTAATCTTGTGGGCATACTGGATGCCTGCGGCGAGGACAGCCTGCTGCTCCTTGATGAGCTTAACGCAGGCACCGACCCGGCAGAAGGCGCGGCGCTTGCCATATCCATTATCGAATACGCCCGCAGACGGGGCGCAAAGGTAGCCACCACCACCCACTACGCGGAGTTGAAAATCTACGCTACCACCACCGAGGGTGTGCAGAACGCCTCCTGCGAATTCGACGTGGAGACCCTGCGCCCCACCTACCGCCTTATCATGGGTATCCCCGGCAAGTCCAACGCATTCGAGATATCCCGCAGGCTGGGACTGCGTGAGGAGATAATCAACGACGCAAAAAGCCGCGTGGACACCGACACTCTCGACTTTGAAAGCATGCTGGCCGCCGTGCAGAAGGAGCGTCAGCGTCTTGAATGTGAGCTGGAGGACGCACGCCTGCTGCGCATAGAGGCTCAGGAAAAGGCAAAGGAAGTCGAGGAGCTGCGCAAGCAGGTAGCCGAGGCAAAGGAACGAGCTGCCGCTTCCGCAAAGCGCGAGGCGGAAACTATACTCCGGGACGCCCGCAAGCTCTCCGAAGAGGTTTTCAACGAGCTGAGCGAAATGCGCAAGAAGAGCGCCAAGGCCGAGAACATTCAGCAGATGAACGACGCCAAGGCTCAGCTGCGCCGCAAGCTCAACGATGCCGAAACCAAGCTCTCCGGCAAGCGAGAAGAAGCGCCCCCGCCTCCCTCCTCCCGTCCGGTAAAAGCAGGCGACGTGGTACAGATACTGAAGCTGGGTTCCCGCGCCGAGGTAATCTCCGTAAGCCCAGACCGTATGCTTACCCTGCAAGCAGGCATTATGAAAATAACCGTCCGTGAGGACGAGGTTCGCCTGCTTGACGGTGTGAAGAGCGAGAAGAAAAAGTACATGGAAAAGGTGGACACCAAGCTGCGCAACGTAAGCGTCAAGTCCGAGATTGACCTGCGCGGCATGATGACCGACGAAGCCGTAAGCGTTATGGAACGCTATCTCGACAGCGCTTACCTTTCCCATCTTAACACCGTCACCGTTATCCACGGTAAGGGGACGGGCGCAGTCCGCTCCGCAGTCCACGCTGCCCTTAAGAAGAACAAGCATGTAAAATCCTTCCGTCTTGGCCGCTACGGAGAGGGCGAAACCGGCGTTACCATAGTTGAATTTAAATGACGCGGCGCAGCAAATTTCCCGCTAAATCAGCAGAATGTACTATTGACGAACCGCTTCACTTTTGGTAAAGTATAGTGTATCTTTAGCAGTTTGCTTAAAACTTACGAAAGGGTGTGTCGTGGTGTATATCAAAACTGCGGTCATAAATAACGAGGTGGGCCTCCACGCAAGACCGGCCACCTTTTTCATCCAGAAGGCCAATGAGTTCAAGAGCAGCATCTGGGTTGAAAAGGATCACAGACGCGTGAACGCAAAGAGCCTGCTGGGCGTTCTTTCTATGGGTATCACTCAGGGTACCGAGATCACCATCGTTGCCGAAGGTTCCGACGAGGTGGTTGCCGCTGATTCTCTGGCTGAGCTTATCTCCTCCAATTTCAGCGAGTGACAAATATGTAATTAAAATGCCGGGAGCTTCCCGGCATTTTGTTTTAAGGTGTGATTGAATGAACCCATCATATTACATTGTTTTCATAGTCATCTTTCTCATTATCCTCCCCGCCCGAAGGCGGCGCAGAGCCGCTGCCGCAATGCAGCAGATACTCAGAAAGAAACGATCAAAAGGAGAAAATAAAATGCACGAGCTTTTGGAAAAATACATCGGTCAGGAGTGCATAGTACACACCCTCGGCGACAGTCAGGTAACCGGCACCGTCACCGCATTGAAAGACGGTTGGCTCAACATCACCGACAAGCTGGGCAACGAGGAAGTGCTGAACCTTGACTACATAATCCGCGTCCGCGAAATTCCCCGCAACAAGAACGGCAAGAAAAAGGCCATATACTGATTTGAAGCAAATACCCGCACCGACTGGTGCGGGTATTCTCATTATTAACTTAAAACTCGCCGTACTCATTATAATACGCAATCAGCAGATCCACGCAGGCACCGTAGCTCTGCACACCAAGCTCCTGTCCCTGACTTTTCAGAAAGCTGTCATACACCTTTTCCGTGACCTGAGCGGCCTTACTTTCAAACTGCTGCCAATATTCATTGTTGGCCTGCATATCGGCCAGCACCTCCGGTGGCAGCGAATACCATAGCTGAGCGTAGGCCTCCTTGTCGTAGCGGTAAAGGGCGTTGCCCAGATTTATAAATGCGGAAAACGCGCCGGAATATTCATAGACGGGGTTGCCGCTCTTCATGCAGGTGAGTATCTCAACGAAGTTGGCCTCCTGCTCGGAGGCTATGCCCCGCTGGTGCGCCATCTCATGGGCAATGGTGGCAGGCACCATCATAGATGGCTGATGCACATTTATATTGGCTTCGCCGGAAAGAGGGAAATAAATGCCGGTGTAATTGAAATAGCTCATGACCCACGAAAACAGCATTTTCTTGGGTTTCACCGATTCCTGCCCGAGGAATGGATAAATTTCGCTGACGCCCTCGTATATTTCGGTGGAGTCGTCGAAAATCACATTCATATCCTCGGCAAAAACGCCGTTCTCGTCCCGCTCTACCTCATCGTACACCTGACAGAGCCGCTCAGTGAAATACTCCGCCACACGGTAAAGCTCCTCCACTGAGGTTTTTTGCGCGTACAGGCCGCTTTTAGCCTGAAATCCGTCCGCATGGTAGGACGCGCCAAGGAACACGCAGAAAGCGGCATAAATGGTCAGCACCAGCGCCGCAAGGAAGCTGATGCGGCGGTAAAGGGTTCTTCCCCGCTGCTCACTGCGGCATATATCCCGCACAGCTATTATTATGTACGCCACGCCGAAAATCACGGCAGCGGCTATCACCAGCTCCATCACAGAAACAGGCAGCACGGAAAAGATATATGCCAGCAGGCGCTTTATCCACAGCGCAAACTTGGCGATGGCGTTCATCAGCGGTCTGCAGCCCGTAAGCAGATTGAAGAGCACTGCGAAAACCACGCAGCCCAGTATCCATATATGTCTTTTCATAAGGCCACCAAAGAGGCCGCGCAGCTTTGTCATAGGCTCCTCCGACAATTTATTCTTACTAAAAATATAACACAGAGCCGACGGCATTTCAATGGCAGCGGCAGCAATGCGCCGTTGACTTATCCTGGCAAAAAGAGTAAAATATGCAAACAGATATATCTTTTTCCGTGAAACGGAGGCAAAGCCATGAACCCCATTACCCCCGCCGGTCAGCTGTCAGAGGCCGCTGCCGCCCGTCCCGAGCAGTTTGCCTGCACCTATATGGGACGCGAATTTACCTACGCCGAGCTTTTCAAGATGTGTGAGGAATGTGCCCGCGCCTTCGCCGCCATCGGCGTACACGAAAACTGCCGCGTTCTGCTCCACATGCCCCTTATCCCCCAGGCCTTGAGCTGTTTTTACGGGCTGAATATGCTGGGCGCCGCGGCCGTTATCCCCGCAGGTGCGTCGCCCGCCGACTGCATAGCCCGCACCGAGGCTCGCGCCGTTGTCACCGCTGAGTTTTTTTACGACAGTCTCGAGGATATTCCCGGGCTGCCCACCACCATAGTCGCCCGTCCTCAGGACACCATGGGCACGCTGAAAAAGCTGGGATACATACTCACCGAGGGACGCAGCGTGGATAAGGTTTCCGAAGGCTACGGTCTGCTGAGTTGGGAGGGCTTTCTGCGGGGTGGAAAAGCGTTCCGCGGCGAACACCGCTGCGTGGAACAGCTCGAGCGCACCGCCGCTATTATCTGTAAGCAGGATACCGTAAGTCTCACCAACCGCAGCTTCACCTTTGCCGAGCTGCAGCTGCCCGTTATTGAATTCCATCAGTCCATTATCAACGGAAGCTGCCCGGAGCTTGACTTTGAATAAAATTACCCCCTTACCTGACGGTAAGGGGATTTGTTGTTTATACGTATTCGTAGCCGCGCTTGAAGGCTGCCAGATTTATGTCGATGGTCTTGGCGGGAACGCTCTCGCTGATGAGCTTTTCCCAGTCGGTCTCGGTAAGACCCAGCTGCTTTACAAGAGCGCCCAGCAGGCAGATATTCTGCGCCTTGATGCTGCCCAGCTCCTCGGCTATCTTGCTGGCGGGAATAACGGTTACCTTGCCAACCAGCTCGGTCAGCTCCTTTTCAGCCTCATGGGGATAAGCCGCGTCGCCGGTGAGAACGGGCATGGAGTATATCTCGCGCTCGTCCATGACGATGCTGCCGCCCTTTTTCAGATAAGGCAGAGCACGGAGAGCCTCAACCTTTTCAAAAGCAACGATAATGTCGGCCTCGCCCTCGCCGATATTGGGGGCGTAAACCTTTTCGCCGTACTTGAGCTGAGTATTGACGGTACCGCCGCGCTGGCTCATACCGTGAATTTCGCTCATCTTAACGTCATAACCAAGCTGGGCAAGAGCGGTAGAGAGTATCTTGGTGGTAAGGATAGTACCCTGTCCGCCTACGCCGGTGAGAAGAATATTAGTCGTCATTTTGCACCGCCTATCCGGCTGATAGCGCCCACCTTGCACATCTGCATACACAGGCCGCAGCCATTGCAGTTTGCGGGGTCAGCTATCCATGCCTTCTTATTTTCAAAAGCAAGGGAGGGGCAGGCTACCTTCATGCAGCGCTTGCAGCCCACGCACTTATCAGCGTCTATCTCGCAGCGGATACCTGCGTTGGCCTTAATGACCTCCTTGAGCAGAGCGCAGGGACGCTTGGAGATAATTACGTATACGCCCTCGTTGTCAAGAGCGGTCTTGATAGCGGCCTGCATTGCCTCCTGGTCTATGGGGTCGGCAATGAGCACGCGTTCCTTATCAATGCCGGTGGCGTAGATCATATCGAGAATGCTTACAGGCGGCACCTCATAGCCCATAAGGTTCTTGGCGGTGCCGGAATTCTCCTGATGGCCGGTCATGGCGGTAATGCTGTTATCCAGCACGCAAAGACATACGTTTGCACCGGAGTGAACGGCGTCCACAAGGCTGTTGAAGCCGGAGTGGAAGAAGGTAGAGTCGCCCAGCAGACCGAACACCTTGCGGCTGTCGTTCTGCTTTTCAAGAGCCTTGGAAAGGCCGATGGGAATGGAGAAGCCGGAGCCCATGCAGATAGCTATATCGAAGCCGAAGAAGGGTGCGGAAGCGCCCAAAGAATAGCAGCCGATATCGCCCACGGCAACCAGCTTATCCTTGAAGGTGTTGAGGGCGAAATAGAAGCCGCGGTGGGGGCAGCCTGCGCAGAGCACGGGAGGACGGGCAGGCGCCTGAGCCTGGGCGGCATAAGTATCGGGAGCTTCGCCTACGCCAAAGGCGGCGCGAACACGGGCAGCGTCCAGCTCGCCCTGGCAGCTGAGCTTTTCCTTGCCTACGCACTCAAGCCCCAGTCCCTTAACGGTGGTCTCAAGATAGCCGTCGCCCTCTTCAACGATCCAAAGGGTCTTGACCTTGGAAGCAAATTCCTTGATAAGCTTATCAGAGAGAGGATATGTAATACCCAGCTTCAGGTAGGAAACGCTGTCACCAAAGGCCTCGCGGGCGTGCATATAGGATATGCCGGAGGTGATAACGCCGATGTCGCTGTCATTAAGCTCCATGCGGTTGAGGGGAGAAGAGTAGGAATACTCCTTGAGTTTTTCAAGGTTCTCCTCCACAATAACGTGGCGCTTGCGGGCGTTTACGGGCAGCATGGTGAACTTGGTGAACTCGGACTTATACTTCTTCTCCTCGGGCATAACGCGCTCGCCCTGCTCTACCAGGCTCTTGGAATGGCAGACGCGGGTGGTAAGGCGCAGGAGGGTAAGCAAGTCAAATTCTTCGCTGAGGCGGAAGGCCTCCTTCATGAAGTCCTTGCACTCCTGAGAGTCGGAAGGCTCCAGCATGGCCAGCTTGGCATGGGGAGCGTACCAGCGGTTGTCCTGCTCGTTCTGAGAGCTGTGGCAACCGGGGTCGTCGCAGCTGATGATGACCATACCGCCATTTACGCCGGTATATGCGGCGGAGAAAATGGGGTCGCCGGCCACGTTCATACCAACGTGCTTCATAGCTGCGAATGCTCGCAGACCACCGATGGAAGCGCCCAGCGCTATCTCGGTGGCTATCTTCTCGTTATTTGCCCAAGTGGCATAAACATCGTCCTTATACTGGGCCATGTTTTCAAGTATCTCGGTACTGGGCGTTCCGGGATAAGCGGCGGCAACAGATACGCCTGCTTCCCACGCGCCGCGGGCGACGGCTTCGTCGCCGCTCATAATGATCTTTCGCAAGATAAGCACTCCATTTCTTTTGTGTTTATTTAAGCATTATAGCATTTAATGTCCGACTATTCAACAGTTTTCATTTAAAACAATAAATGCACTCACAGAGTTTTTTATTCCTGCTTATCCTGATACTCATGCGAGTGCAGCAGGGTTTCCAAGTCCGTCAACAGCCATAAGATCGGTTCGTTCTTTTCCATCGCCGATTTCTTGATTTCTTCCCGCGGCTCTTCCGAAAGCTCCCCTGCGGAACAGATTTCGAGTGCTATTTCATAATGGGTTATCAGCCACGCAAAGGCTTTTTGCACGGACTCTGGCAGTTCAGCTAAGCTTTTCATCAATTCATCTGATTCATTGTTTTCCATATTGCACCTCAAACATATTTTTATAACATAAAACATAACATATAACTTGTTTTGCGTCAATACTATACTTATGTTAAGAGGTGAGAATATGAGCAAAGAAAAATTAGTAATACACCCCAAGCGGGCAAAAGGTGAAGATGGGTACAGAACTTTCTCTATACGCATTAAGGAAGATCTGGTAGAACGGATAAATGATATTTCAACCCAAACCGGGCGCAGCCGCAACGAACTTATAGGCAAATTCCTGGAATATGCACTGGAGCATTGCACTGTTTCCGAAAAATAAATTAACTTTAATACACAGCAATACAGCGCCTGCCGGAAAATCGGCAGGCGCTGCTTGTTTAACAATTAAAATATGTAATTCGCATGTACTCAGTTCTGCTTAACCGTTAAACAGGCTCAGCAGAACGCCTGCGGCAACGGCGGAGCCGATAACACCGGCAACGTTGGGACCCATAGCGTGCATGAGCAGGAAGTTCTTGGGGTTGGCTCTCTGGCCTTCCTTCTGGGAGATACGGGCTGCCATGGGAACCGCGGAAACACCCGCGGAACCGATAAGAGGATTGATCTTATCCTTCAGGAAGAGGTTCATGAGCTTGGCCAGCAGAACGCCGCCTGCAGTACCCACCGAGAAGGCAATGACGCCAAGGAGCAGGATAAAGAGGGTCTGCTTGGTGAGGAAGGTTTCAGCAACGGCAGAAGCGCCGACGGAGAGACCCAGGAAAATGGTAACGATATTGCACAGCGCGTTCTGAGCAGTATCGGAGAGTCTGTCGGTAAGACCGGACTCTCGGAACAAGTTGCCAAGCATGAGCATACCTACCAGAGAGATGGCGTCGGGCAGGATAACGGAAACGATGATGGTGACCACGATGGGGAAGAGAACCTTCTCCTTCTTGGAAACGGGACGGAGCTGCTTCATAACTATCTGGCGCTCCTTCTCGGTGGTGAGCAGGCGCATGATAGGCGGCTGGATAACGGGAACGAGAGCCATGTAGGAATAAGCTGCGATAGCGATGGCGCTGAGCAGCTCGGGAGCCATCTGAGTTGTGGTATGGATAGCGGTGGGGCCGTCTGCGCCACCGATAATACCGATGGAGCCTGCCTGCTGAGCAGTGAAGCCGAGCAGGATAGCGCCGATGAAGGTAATGAATATACCCAGCTGAGCGGCAGCGCCGAGGAGCAGGGACTTGGGATTGGCTATCAGGGGACCGAAGTCCGTCATGGCGCCGATACCCATGAAGATCAGCGGAGGCAGTATGCCCATCTTATTGAGCTTATAGAAATAATACAGCATGCCGGTCTCTTCCTCGGCGTTGAACATCTGGGAGCCGAAGAGGTTGGACAGGAGCATACCCATTGCGATAGGAATGAGCAGCAGGGGCTCAAACTGACGGCCAATGGCCAGATAAAGCAGCACGCAGGATATGATTATCATAACGCAGCTGCGCCAATCGAACATAGCTATACCGGTGCTCTGCAGAAAACGAACTATTGCATCTAACATTTTAACGCCCTCCTTAGAACACAACGAGTACGTCGCCGGTATTGACGGCGGCACCCTGCGCTACAGCAACGCTGGCGACCACGCCGTCCTCAGGGGCGAGTATTTCATTTTCCATCTTCATCGCTTCAAGAATCATCAGCACATCACCGGCCTTGACGCTGTCACCGGCCTTAACGGCGATGCTGAGAATAGTGCCGGGCATGGGGCAGGTAACGGTATTATCACTGGCTGCCACAGGCGCGGCGGGAGCAGGTGCGGGGGCAGGTACAGGAGCAGCCGCGGGTGCGGGGGCTGCGGCAGGCACGGGAACAGGCATGGGAACGGGAGCGGGCGCAGGAACGCCGACGCCGGCCTCTTCTATCTGGACAACATATGCGTTGCCGTTAACATATACGTTATAAGTCTTCATGCTTACTTCCCCCCTCCTTCTACCTGATGGATACTGCGAACCTTAAAGGGCTTGCCGCCTTCCATCTCAGACACTGCAGACACGATGGCGGCAGCGGTGGCGGGGTCTATTTCGCCGGCGGCGGCCTCGGCAGCCTTCTTTGCCTTTACTTCGCCGCGACTCATAATGTAGTGCATAAGCTTGACCATAAACAGGATAATGGTAAGGATAACCATACAGCATACCATACCGAGAACCATAACTATGATCGAGCCATAAAGCTTTTCTCCGACAGGCAGAGTAAGGAGAATTTCAGGATCCTGCATTTTCTCTATAATACTCAAAGTATATCTCCCCTTTTTCGCATATTTACATAGCAGGTGAATGTGTTCATAATACATTATTTCGACACTTAAGTAAAGTCTTTTTTATTATTTTTACGTTCCTTTGCTTCGTATTAAGTAATCGTAAATTTCATAGCGCCGGAGCAAAAACAAGCCGGGTGGTATGTATTTCAAATTAAGCTGTAAGTTTTTGAGCGGCGGGCATTATTCCCGAAAAACGAAAAAACTCCCGCTGCATTTCTGCAGCGGGAGTCTGCTATTTGTTATATAGTGCTTCTAATTTAAAAATTAGAGAGTCTCGATAACAACGCCGGAACCAACGGTACGGCCGCCTTCACGGATAGCGAAACGAAGACCCTTCTCGATAGCGATGGGGGTGATGAGCTCAACGCTCATGTCAACGTTGTCGCCGGGCATGCACATCTCGGTGCCTTCGGGAAGAGTGATAACGCCGGTAACGTCAGTGGTACGGAAGTAGAACTGGGGTCTGTAGTTGTTGAAGAAGGGGGTGTGACGGCCGCCTTCGTCCTTGGTCAGAACGTAAACCTGGCCAACGAACTTGGTGAGGGGCTTGATGGAGCCGGGCTTAGCAAGAACCTGGCCACGCTCAACGTCGGACTTAGCAACACCACGGAGGAGGGTACCAACGTTGTCACCAGCCTCAGCGTACTCGAGAACCTTGTGGAACATCTCGGTACCGGTAACGACGGTCTTCTTGGTCTCACGGATACCAACGATTTCAACTTCGTCGCCAACCTTAACAACACCACGCTCAACACGGCCGGTGGTAACGGTACCACGACCGGTGATGGTGAAGACGTCCTCAACAGGCATCAGGAAGGGCAGGTCAGCTGCACGGTCGGGAGTGGGGATATAGCTGTCAACAGCGTCCATGAGTTCCTTGATGCAAGCAAACTCGGGAGCGTTGGGATCGGTGGACTCGGAGATAAGAGCGTTAAGAGCGGAACCCTTGATAACGGGCAGATCGTCGCCGGGGAACTCGTAGGTGCTGAGCAGCTCACGAACTTCCATCTCAACGAGCTCGAGGAGCTCTTCGTCGTCAACGAGGTCAGCCTTGTTCATGAAAACAACGATACGGGGTACACCAACCTGACGAGCGAGCAGGATGTGCTCTCTGGTCTGAGCCATGGGGCCGTCGGTAGAAGCGATAACGAGGATAGCGCCGTCCATCTGAGCAGCACCGGTGATCATGTTCTTGATGTAGTCAGCATGGCCGGGGCAGTCAACGTGAGCATAGTGACGAGCGTCGGTCTCGTACTCAACGTGAGCGGTGTTAATGGTGATACCACGTTCTCTCTCTTCGGGAGCCTTATCGATAGCGGAGTAGTCCTGCATCTCGGCCTTGCCCTGCATAGCGAGGTACTTGGTGATAGCTGCGGTGAGGGTGGTCTTGCCGTGGTCAACGTGACCGATGGTACCAATATTTACGTGAGGCTTGGTTCTTTCAAACTTCTGCTTTGCCATGGTAGGTAAAT
>CAYYLZ010000054.1:0-13835 GCA_964472725.1 uncultured Oscillospiraceae bacterium | reverse complement strand
CGGCGCCGAAGCCGGACATGAAGCCGCAGGCCAGTGCGGAGCCTATCTCAAAGGGGATATCGTCGTCCAGCTTGCAGAGCATGGACTCATGGGCGTTGCAGTACTCAGCAAAGCCGCTGGTACCGGAACAGGTATTTGTGCAGCGCTCGCCGTTAAGACGGACGTGGGCGCCGGGAATACGGAACAGCTCATCGGTTCTCGCGTGCTCGGTGCACTGCCAGGGGTGACCCTTCATGCAGGGCACGCACTGACCGCAGCCCTGACGGACTTCGGAGCAGATAACTCTGTCGCCGGGCTTGACGTATGTAACCTTGCTGCCTACAGCGTCAACGATACCGGCGATCTCGTGTCCGGCCATGCCGGGGCCTTCGTATTCGCCGTGCTCACCGGTGAGAGCGTGAATATCACTGTGGCAGATGGTGCAGGTCATTACTTTTATTCGAACCTCGCGTTCACCGGGTTCGTCAAGCTCGACTTCCTCAACAACTATATTGTCAATAGCATCGGGACCCATACCGGGTACAAGTGCGGCTTTACATCTCATAAGAATAACACTTTCCTTTCATCAGAAAATATTGGAGCCGCCGTCGACAACGATATTCTGGGCGGTAACGAAGAGATTTTCCTGGGCGAAGAACATTGCCACGCGGGCAATATCAACAGGCTGGGCAACTCTTCCCATGGGAGTAATGCTTGCAACGTACGCGTATTCCTCGGGAGTTGCGTCTATCTTCATGGGAGTGTCCACCATGCCGGGGGCAATGGAGTTGAAGGTGATGTTATCGGGGCCGTACTTTTTTGCGAAAGCCTTGGTCTGACAGATAGCGGCAGCCTTGGAGGCAGTGTAACCGGGAGTGCTGTACTGTCCGTTCATGCCGGTAACGGAGGTGATATTGACTACGCGGCCGAATTTACGTTCCTGCATACCGGGAACGACCGCAAGGCACATCTGATAATGGCCGAGAGAATGTATCTCAAAGAAGCGCAGATATTCCTCGGGAGTGAGGCGGTCGAACAGGTCGTCGAAGAAGCTCTCACCGGGCTGCAGGCGGGATTCAATGCCAGCGTTATTGATAAGTATATCCACCTTGCCAAACTGCTCTATAACCTCGGCAACGGCCTTCTTAACGGTTTCTCCATCGCTTACGTCCACGCTGACAGCCATAACATCAGCGGTATACTTCAGGCATTCCTCCTTGGTTTCCTGAAGCTTCTCTATGCGTCTGCCAAAGAGGGCAACCTTCGCGCCGCCCTTTGCCAGTTCAACGGCGCAGGCCTGTCCGATGCCGGTTCCGGCGCCGGTAACTATAGCGGCCTTATCCTGAAATCCGTAATCCAAATACTGCATACATATCCTCCGTTCCAATATTGTATAAATCATTAAATTTTGTTAAATATAGTATACCGCAAGCCCGCATAGATTGTAAACCATATTTTACTCCACCCGGGAAAAATCACGTACAAATGCAGCCAAGGAAAGTTCTTTACAAAACCGATTTTTAATTGTACTATATAAGAAAGACAATAATGTCTAAAACACATGGAGGTATTTATTATGGAAAGAGTATGCGAATTCCTTAAGACTGCCGGCACCTATTATCTGGCAACCGTAGAGGGCGATCAGCCCAGAGTACGTCCCTTTGGTACTGCTCACATTTTCGAAGGCAAGCTGTACATTCAGACCGGCAAGGTAAAGCCCTGCTCCAAGCAGCTGGCTGCCAACCCCAAGGCTGAGATCTGCGCTTTCACCGGCGGCAAGTGGATCCGTATCGCCGGCGAGCTGGTCAACGACGACCGCGTAGAGGCCAAGAAGTCCATGCTGGACGCTTACGCAAGCCTGCGCAACTCCTACGATGAGAACGATGATAACACTCAGGTTCTGTACTTCAAGAACGCTACCGCTACCATCAGTTCCTTCGCAGGCGAGCCCGAAGTCATCACCTTCGGTTAATTTTAACTACATAGCAAAAAAGGTTCCGCAGTATCGAACTGCGGAACCTTTTTATTTGTGATGGTGTGGGTTTGTGGGCTGTATAAAACGGGCGACCACGCAGTGTCACCCCTGCGGCTTACCATACCGTCATTCCGAGCTTGCGAGTAACCCCCCGCTTGGTTTGCAGTAACACTACTGTTACACCCATATCGGGGATTCTTCGGACTCCGCCCTCCGAATTACATGTTATATTTTCGTGTGCATCGTTACTTATCCCAGAATAGCCTTGATGTCCTCTTCGGGAGTGGTGATGGGTGCTATATTGAACTTCTCAACAAGGAAGTTGAGAACATTGGGGGATACGAAAGCGGGCAGTGTGGGGCCAAGGCGGATATTCTTGATGCCCAGATGCAGCAGGGTCAGCAGTATGCAGACGGCCTTCTGCTCGTACCAGGAAAGGATCATGGACAGAGGCAGATCGTTTACGCCGCAGCCGAATGCGCCGGCGAGGGCAACAGCGATCTGTATTGCGGAATATGCGTCGTTGCACTGACCGATATCCAGCAGACGGGGCAGGCCGCCGATGGTGCCAAGGTCAAGATCATTGAAGCGATACTTGCCGCAGGCAAGAGTAAGAACTACGGTATCGGCGGGAGTCTGCTTTACAAACTCGGTATAGTAGCTGCGCTCTTTTCTGAAGCCGTCGCAGCCGGCAACCAGGAAGAAGTGTTTGATAGCACCGGACTTTACAGCCTCGATAACGGTATCGGCTACGCCGAGAACCGCATTGCGGCCGAAGCCGGTCATAACCTTGCTGCCGCCGTTGATGCCGGTGAAGGTCTTATCCTCATCGAAACCGCCCAGCTCAAGAGCCTTCTCGATAACGGGAGTGAAGTCCTTGTCTGCGCCGATGTGGGTGATACCGGGGAAGTCGACCACTTCGGTGGTAAAGATTCTGTCGGCGTAATCGGTCTTGGGAGGCATGAGGCAGTTGGTGGTGTACAGCACGGGAGCGGGCAGACCTGCGAATTCCTTCTGCTGATTCTGCCATGCGGTGCCGAAGTTACCCTTCAGGTGAGCATACTTCTTCAGCTCGGGGTATGCGTGAGCGGGCAGCATCTCGCCATGGGTGTAGACATTGATGCCCTTGCCCTCGGTCTGCTCAAGCAGGAGCTTGAGGTCATAGAGGTCATGACCGGTAATGAGAATGAAGGGACCCTTTTCAACAGTCATGGTGACTTCGGTGGGCTGAGGATGACCGAAGGTTTCAGTGTTGGCCTCGTCCAGCATTGCCATAACACCGAGGTTTACTTCGCCCACTCCCAGCACGAGGGGCAGCAGGTCATCCATGCCGTAATCATCTGCGCCGACTGCATAGAGAGCTTCGAGAATAAAGCTCTGGGCTTTTTCGCTGCGGCGGCCGAGAACGGCTGCATGATAAGCATAAGCTGCAACACCGCGAATGCCGAACAGAATGAGAGAGCGCAGGCTGCGCAGATCCTCGTCAGCGTTCCAAAGACCGTTCATATCATAATCATCGTTGCGTCCGCAGGTTCCGCACTCGCCGCACTGGGGAGCAAGGCGCTCCTTCTCTGCGTGCACGCGGTCAATAAGGCGCTGCAGACTTTCATTATCGAAATTAACATTGGTGAGGGTGCTGAAGAGGGCTTCCATAACGAGATCGTGGAGCTCGGTGGTGAGCATCTGCTCAGCACCTACGGAAGCTCTGGCAAGACCGATAAGAGCACCGGTCAGCTTATCCTGCAGCTCTGCGGTTTCGGCGGTCTTGCCGCAAACACCGGCATTTCCGGTACATCCCTTGCAGCCTGCGGTCTGCTCACACTGATAACAAAACATTTTGTTTTCCATTATTACATCCTCCTTGAATTTGAGTGGGGGTGTTCTTTATGGTCTAAGAATAGCGCATAAAAAAGCCGCCCGACGTTGCACAGGCAACATTGAGCGGCATTTGTTTTAGTTTTTTGTATAAGGCTGTTTAGTACGGGAAATTGGAATTTGATCAGGTGAACTGCTCTTTGTTTTTCATTACAAAGTCATAATTCAGTTCGTTTAAATTATCTTCGTAATCATAGAAAGCAGCATCGCATTCTTCGATAATTTCACTGATTTCGTCACTTTCCAATTCATCCAGCATTTCTTCGCGTTCTTCTCTATCAACAGGAATATCACGTCCAAAGGCTGCGATTGCCTTCTGGCAAATTGTCGCTGTCGCATTAGCGCCGATTGCGGTAAATGCACTTACCAATTCGTTGGAAAAGTCGCCGCTGGAATTATAAAAAAACTGATAAAAGCCTCCGTTGTTCACTTCCATTTCAAGGGTTTGCGTAATATAGAAAACACGCTCCGCTTCGCTCAAAACAGACATATCATCGCCATATTGTGTTTTTTCATCAAGATGTTCTTTCATTGCAATAACAAAATCATTTTTGTCTGCTAAATGCCAAATATGTTCCATATTAATATCTCCTTTCGCGTAATTTGTTGAGGGATTATCTGTGCCTTGCATTTTACCACAACCGACTAAGCACAATATCAAGGCAAATACTAACACTAAAATAATAATTCTTTGCATTCAATCGCACTCCCTTAAAACGCAAGTTCGCCGAATCTATATCTCAATTTTTCGCCAAAGCCTACCTCGACCAAAGCCCCGCTTAGAATACGCGGAACATATTCTTATCGTAATCAATAAGTCCCTCGTCCCTCATTTTGGAGAGCTCGCGGGTAAGTGCGCTGCGGTCGGCACAGAGATAGTCCGCCAGTTCAATGCGGCCAAGAGGTATCTCGAAATATCTGCTTTCGTGGAGCTGCGCCTGCAGAGACAGGTACGCCAGTATCTTCTCGCGGAGATTCTTCTTGGATACTACCTCAACCTTACGCATAAGCTCAAGATTTTTCATGGCTATAACGCGAACCATGTTCTCAATAAGCTGATGGTGGAACACGCAGGTATTGGTACAGCTGTTCATTACGCGGTCAAATGGCAGGAAAAGTATCTGCGCGTCCTCGGATACCGCAAAGGTGACCACAGATGTATTGCTCGCGCCGCACACAAAGGTCTCGCCGAAAAGCTCGCCCTTGCGCATACGCATAAGCATTGTGCGGTTGCCCCACAGATCCTCCTTGACCATATCCACCGCACCTGTAAGAACGATGCCGATATGGCGGATATTCTCCGCTTCAAAGGCTATTATCTCGCCCTTTTCGTAGCTGCCGATATGGTAGCCGATGCAGCCCAGCATGGTCTCAAGATCCATGGGCAGGATACCGTCAAAAAGCTGCGATTTCATTTCCGTGATAAGCTTGTTCATCTGCGTACCCCCGTAGGTTTTTCTTTATTTTACACCCGTCGTGGTTTCAGCGCAATATGCAAAACCGGAATTATCCCTGTCGTATATTTCATCTTGGAATCCCGCATAAATTCTTGAACAAACATGTAGCTCATGTTATACTTATGCCATAAATTCATTACACTGAAAGAAGGTATATTATGTCTGACAAAGCCAATCGCGTTTCCATTGCCGGCACCATGTTCAAGCGCAGCGGCGCATGGTTCGGCCTTTTCCAGCAGGGTGTGGACTTCGGTCTTACCAGCCTGTATCTTGGCACCTGTCATGGTATGGCAGCAAGAGCACCCGAACAGGGCCGCATGGTCAATATCTATCCCACCTTTGACGGCAAGAAGCTGCCTTTCACCATTGAGGCTGTTCCCGCCGAGCTGACTATCGTCACCAAGCACGGCAACATTCGCTTCACCTTTGCTGACAAGACCAAGCTCATGGCTCAGGGTGACCCCGGCATGGGTCTGCTCTTTGAAAAGACCATGGTTCAGCACGAGACCGTGCACCCCCGCAAAGACGGCGCATGGGAGGCATTCTTCCGCCTCACCTCCGCTTTCATCTTCAAGCCTCTTAACGGCTCCGCCTTCGATTTCAACAAGGGCGAAAACTACTGGAACTGGGAAACTCTCTCCAGCGACAAGGTTCAGGGCCGCACCTATCCCGGCCCCGATGGCACCTTCACCCTCGTAATGGAGGAGTTCCCCTACGGCGGTATTCTCCGCGACAGCTATCCCTCCTACGAGGAAGCCCGCGCCTCCATGCAGGCGGAGTGGGACGAGTTCTACGGCAAGATGCCCGCATTCATCGAGCCTCTTGAGCAGGGGCGCCTGAATGCCGAGTACACCCTCTGGACTTACCTCACCTCCCCCTACGGCTACGCAAAGCACACCATGATCCAGATGTTTGCCGGTGTAATGGCTTCTCAGTGGCAGATGTGCCAGAACGCAGTGGCACTGCAGGAGGATCTTGACACCGCCATCGACCTGCTGCTTGGACCTCTTGCCCGCGCCAGCGAAGAGGGTCAGCTTTCCGACAGCTATGACGATTCCGCATACGAGAGCATTATGATAAAGCCCCCCATTCACGGTTGGGCGCTCAAGCAGATAATGCAGCACCACGACCTCGCCAGGGAGGTTCCCGCCGAAACCCTCGAGTACATCTACAAGGGCGTTGGCAAGTGGGGCGACTGGTTCATGAACTACCGCGACGACTACGGACGCGGTATGCCCATTCTCTTCCACGGCGACGAAACCGGTCTCGACGACACCACCATGTTCCTCAAGCATGGTCAGCTCTTCTCCCCCGACATCTGCGCATACCTCGTTATTCTCTTTGAGGCTGTGGGCGACCTTGGTCGTATTCTGGGCAAGCCCGAGGACGAGGTAAACGCATGGTACGCAAAGGCAAAGAAGCTGCTTGACCTGACCATCGAAACTTTCTGGGACGGTGAGCATTTCGTTGCCCGCGTTCCCGCCACCAACGAGCCCGTAAACTCCGGTTCTCTGGTTCACTATATCCCCGCGATCCTCGGCAATCGCCTGCCCAAGGAGATAATCGACAAGCTTACCGACGATCTGCTTGACCCCGCAACCTTCAACAGCCCCTACGGTCTTGCCTCCGAGGATATGACCAGCGATTACTTCTACCCCGACGGAATGTCCATCGGACGCGGCGTTGTAGTTCCTCCCGCAATGCTCTATATCTGCACCGGTCTTTGGGAGACCCACCGCAAGGAAGACGCCCGCGAGATGGCCTTCCGCTACTGCAAGGGCGTTATGGAAGCCGGCTTCCCCTTCCTGCTCAATCCCCTCAACGGCCGCGGCAGCGGCGGATACTACGGCGGCAGCTGGCCCCGCTGCGTATTCGTTATCCTCGCCCGCATGCTCAGCGAATAACTCAATATACGACCAAACGCCCGAGGTAAATCCTCGGGCGTTTTTGCATGTTCATATTTCTTTGTATTCTTCGGTGATCACCGTAACTACATTTTTGCTGACGGAAGCTATGCCGTCGCCGCAGCTTGCGGTAAGTATTTTTTCCGAGTTCATGCAGGCCGTCAGTTCCCCTTTTTCAAGGGAGAATAAGGCGTCAATATGCCCCGGGCGTATGCCGCAGCTGCCGCCTCTCCTGCCCTTTGGATCATCTTCGGCGTTCAGCCGCACGGAGTCGCAGATATAAGGGCCGTAGGCGCCGTCGGGCGTTACCACAGTAAGACGCAGTTTATTCATACGCCTTACCTCAACGTCCCGCATTGGCGTAAACGTCTTCAATACCGCCGCACATCATGAAATGCTGCTCGGCAATATCGTCGCAGGCGCCGCCCAATATTTCCTCCACACCGGCAATGGTCTTTTCCAAAGGCACGTACACACCCTTGTAGCCGGTAAAGCTTTCAGCTACGTGGAAGGGCTGGCTGAGGAAACGCTGAATTCTACGGGCACGGCGAACCAGCACCTTATCCTCGGGAGAAAGCTCCTCCATGCCGAGGATAGCTATAATATCCTGCAGCTCGGCATACTTCTGCAGCACACGCTGAACCTCTTTCGCCGCATGGTAGTGGCGCTCGCCCACCACATCGGGGGTGAGCATACGGGAAGAGGACTCCAGCGGGTCAACAGCGGGATAAATGCCAAGCTCTACTATCTTTCGGGAAAGAACGGTTGTTGCATCAAGATGCGAGAACGTAGTTGCGGGAGCGGGGTCGGTAAGGTCATCGGCGGGAACGTAAACCGCCTGCACCGATGTAATCGAGCCGTTACCTGTGGACACTATACGCTCCTGCAGCTTACCCATTTCACTGGCAAGGGTGGGCTGATAGCCAACGGCGGAGGGCATTCTGCCCAGCAGCGCCGATACTTCGGAGCCGGCCTGCGTAAAACGGAAGATGTTATCAATGAACAGCAGCGAATCCTTATGGGAGTGCTCACGGAAATACTCCGCCATGGTCAGACCTACCAGCGGCACACGCAGACGCGCGCCCGCGGTTTCGTTCATCTGTCCGAACACCAGCGCGGTCTTATCCAGAACGCCCGACTGCATCATCTCATTGTAAAGGTCGTTGCCCTCACGGGAGCGCTCTCCTACACCGGCAAAGACTGAATATCCGTCATGCTCAAAGGCGATATTGCGGATAAGCTCCATAATAAGGACAGTCTTGCCTACACCTGCGCCGCCGAAAAGACCTATCTTGCCGCCACGAACATAAGGGGTCATCAGGTCAATGACCTTGATGCCGGTTTCCAGCACTTCCTCTGCGGCAACTATATCGGAAAACGGAGGCGCGCTTTGATGTATAGGCCACTTTGTTTCCGACTCTATAGGCGCTTTTTTGTCAATAGGTTCACCTATAACGTTTACCATTCTGCCCAGCGTTTCTTCGCCGACGCTTACCATTATGGGCGCGCCGGTATCTACGGCGATTATGCCGCGGGACATACCGTCCGTGGGGTGCATGGAGATGCAGCGCACCTCGCCGTTGCCCCTGTGCTGGGCTACCTCAAGAACAAACTTTTCGCCATTGTGTTCTATCGTTACAGCGTGGAAAATTTCGGGCAGTTCGTTTGGTTCAAACTTTATATCGACTACCGGGCCGGTTATTCTCATAACCATCCCCTTGGAACCCTTTGCCATGATTTCCCCTCCTATTCTTCGCTCCGCTCGCCGGAGGTCTCAAGGACATCGGCGGTAACCGTGCTCTGACGCTTGCGGTTTATCTGTCCCTCAAGCTGCTCACAGTAGTCCGTGGCGGTATCGTAGGCCGAGCGCATGGTCATAAGCGTTGCGGCCTGAGCGCCGGTGGCAGTTTCAAGGACAAGTCTGTGGAGCATCGCGCGAAAAATGGTTTTCGCGGCTTTTCTGACTACTGTGTCCTGCTCCGGCACAAAAAGGGTCATATCCTCCCTGTCCTCTTCCGGCTCGGGAAACAGCTCAAATATGGTAGGTGTCTGTACCATCATATTTGCGTAATGGGGATAGATTATATACACCCGCGATACGCTGCCTTCACGGCGGCGCTCTACAAGCTCATCGAGCAGCTGACAGCTTTGGGCATACTCCGGCACGTCCGGGAATATGTAGGCTTTTTCCATGGGTATTCCCTTTTCCCGGAAGTACAAAACAGCCTGTTTTCCGCAGGCAAACAGCAAATGCTCGCCCAGCTTGCCCATTTCCTCCGCCGCAAAGCTCAGCAGCTCGGCATTGAAGCTGCCGCAAAGCCCCTTGTTGGCTGCCATTACCACCACTGCGGCAGGCGCTGTGGGATCGGCGGCACGCACATTTTCAAGAAGCGCGGCGCTGTGCTGTCGGTATACCCGCAGACATTCATTGCCATAAGCGGCGTACTGACCGTACACGGCGTTAAGCTGGGAGAACTTGACCGTGGCAACGGTTTTCATCGCCTTTGTAAGCTTGCGGGTGGAGCGTATCCCACGCAGCTGCTTTTTCAAACTCTGTAATGCAGGCATCGTCAGACCCTCTTAATGAATTCGTCAAGGGCTTCTCTTATAGCTCCCAGCAGTTCGCCGTCGGCCTTTTCGCCGGTTTTCAGCTGTGCGGTCACTTCCGCGCGCTTATCGGCAAAGAAAGCATAGAGTTCCTTTTCAAATCCGTCCATTTCTGTCAGCGAAATTCCGTCGGCGTAGCCCTCGGATACCGCAAACAGAAGCAGCGCCTGCTGCCAGTCCTCAAGAGGCTGATAGCGGCTTTGCTTAAGAGCTTCCATAAGGCGCGCGCCCGAATCGAGAGCCTTTTTGGTAGCCTCGTCGATATCGCTGCCAAGCTGGGTGAAATCAGCAAGCTCACGATACTGAGCCAGCTTCGTACGCAGGCTGGCAGCCATCTGCTTCATCAGCTTGGTCTGCGCGGCTCCGCCTACTCGGGAAACGGAAAGGCCGACGTTTATTGCCGGACGCTGCCCCTCGTGGAAAAGGTCGCTTTCCAGGAATATCTGACCGTCGGTTATGGAAATTACGTTGGTGGGGATATAGGCGGAAATATCACCGGCAAGAGTTTCTATTACAGGCAGCGCCGTTATGGAGCCGCCGCCGAACTCGTCGGACAAATGAGCGGAACGCTCAAGCAGTCTGGAGTGGAGATAGAAAATATCACCGGGATATGCCTCACGTCCGGAGGGACGGTGAAGCAGCAGCGAAAGCTCACGGTATGCAACCGCATGCTTGGAAAGGTCGTCGTAGATAATAAGTACATCGCGGCCGGCGTACATGAAGTACTCCGCCATTGCAGTGCCGGAGAAGGGCGCGATATACTGAGTGGCGGCAGAACCGGATGCTGTGGCGGCCACGATGATGGTATATTCCATTGCGCCGTGCTTCTGCAGGCGTTCCTTTATCTCCGCGATGGTACTTTCCTTCTGACCTATCGCTACATAGATACAGACGGTGTTCTTGCCCTTTTGGTTAATGATAGCGTCAATGGCAATGGCCGTTTTACCGGTCTGTCGGTCACCGATGATAAGCTCACGCTGACCCTTGCCAATAGGAACAAGGGCGTCGATAGCCTTTATACCGGTGTGCAGCGGTTCGCTTACGGGCGCACGGTCAAGGATACTCGGTGCATGGCACTCGATGGGACGCGTTTCTCTTGCGTAAAGATGACCTTCGCCGTCAATAGGCTTGCCCACGGCATTCACAACGCGGCCCAGCAGTCCATCACCAACGGGCACGGACGCGATTCTTCCCACGCGGCGCACGCGGCTGCCGCTTTCAATGTTCTCATAGCTGCCGAATATGACACAGCCGATGCGGTCGGGCTGGATATCAAGAACCATGCCCTGTTCGCCGCATTCAAATTCAAGAACCTCGCCGTACATTGTGTCGGCAAGACCGTCCATCCAGCAAATACCGTCGGATATCTGAATTACTCTGCCCAGCTGATACGTATGCACCTTGGGCTCGAAGCTGTCGGTTATTTTTCTGAATTCCTCAAGAAGCTCTTTTCCCGCCTCATCGGTGGTAATGGGTTCCCCGCTAACTCTTCGCTCAAGATGATACAGTTCTTCAGCTACAGTAGCATCGTATACGGTATCGCCTATTCTCAGGCGAAGTCCGCCGATAAGCTTGGGATCCTCCCTTATCCACAAGGAGGTCTTGCTGTCTGCCTCCGCAAGCATCGCCCTGGTGGCCTGATCCACTTTCTTGATGATGTCATACTCCAGCGGGTGGGCAGAGGTGAGAGTGACATAAAGAACCTTATGCAGACGCAGATAGTTCATGTCGCCGGGGGTGAGCCTTATCATAGAGAGTATCTCGTCCGCCCGCTGGGCTTCTTTACTGCGCAGGCGGGTAAGATATGGCTCCTCGGAGAAAAGCTCTCTTACCTTTTCCTTGATCATCCGGGCAAACTCGCTTCTGACTTTCTCGATCATGCCGCGATGTATCTCGTTGCATTCGCGCTGTCCGAAGGCCTGTATCTGCTCTATTTTTGCCTGAGCAGCGGCTTTTTCCTGCAGCAGTTCCTCGTTTGTGTCAAAGGGCAGCTGCTCAAAAACAGGCTCTTCAAGCACTGGAGCTACGCTGTTTTCGATCAGCTCCGCCTCGTCCAGCTGCATGTTTATGCGCTCACGGCGACCGCGAAAAATCTTGATTATTGTCTTACGGGCAAAGAGGAAAAGAATACCTACGAGAAGCAGGAAATTTATTAATACGTACTGAATCTCCATATCTCTATTCCTTCGTTACTCTATCGGCAAAGGCTGCAGCCAGCTCCGCGGCGTTGCCGCTGAGCCGGTGGAGAAGCGCAGCCTGCTCCGCCTCAGTGTGGGCGCGGTAATCGTCCACAAGGCGCAGTCGTGCCTCTTTTGCAAGCTCTACCGATTTTTTGCTGTTCTGGCGAATGGCATCTATCTCTTCCCTTATCTGCCGCTGACGCTCGCTGATAAACTGTTCTTCTCTTTCAGCAAGCATGGCGGCGTGCTCCTGCTCCGCTTTCTTCCATTCCGCTTTTTTTGCGGCAGCATTCTCTATTTTTTCCCGTCTTGCGTCCAATACGCGGAGCACAGGCTTGAAAAGCAGATTATGCAGGATAAGCATGAGCAGGACGAAGCATATGACCGTCCACAGAACTACCGATAACTGAATGGTCATATCAGGTTATACCTTGGAAACCAGCATGAAAGCAATAAGCAGTCCGTAGATAGTGAGCGCTTCCATAAGTGCAAGAGCGATAATAAGGGTAGAACGGATCTCCTTGGCGGCGTCAGGCTGGCGGGCAATACTCTCCATTGCACTCTTTGCGGTGATACCCTGAGCGATGCCGGGAACTATGGTGCTTAAAGCGATGGCAGCAGCGGCTGCGATAGCAATGATACCGGAAGTCATAATATTTTCTCCTTTTCTTTTCAAATGTATTGTCGGTTATTTTTATTCTTCAAGCTCAGTGGCTTCATCAAGATAGATGGATGTGAGCATTGTAAACACCAGCGCCTGCAGCGCGCAGAACAGAAGAGAGAGAACCATCATTATCAGCGGCACGCCAATGGGCAACAGATGATAGAGTTCTTCCATTACCATTTCTTCACCGAATACGTTACCAAAAAGACGCAGGGCGAGAGAAGCAGGCTTGATAAATTCGTCAAGGATCAGCAGGGGCAGCATTACGCAAATAGGGCTGACAAAACGCTTGAAGTAATGCTTCGCGCCGCACCTCAGTCCTGCATACTGCAGGAAAATGAACGTAACCGCACCCAATCCCAGCGTTACGGACAAGGACGCGGTAGGTGCCTTGGCGTAATCGCTGAGTCCAATGCCGGGAATAAGGCCGGAATAGTTGCTGAAAATGATGAAAATAAAGAGCGATGCGAGGAAGGTAAAATACTGTCTTGACTTCTTGCGGCCCAAAAGGCCCTCGAAGAAATTATCCAGATATTCAACGCCCGTCTCAACGATATTCTGAAATACGCCGGGGCGCTCCTTCAGATTGCGTCGGACGATGAGAGAGATAATGGTTATCGCCGCGAGGATAATCCACATGGTGACTACTTCGCCGGTAACGTCCAATATTCCAAAAATGCTGAAAATTACCGTTGACTTCTCACCCATCGGGATTTTCCTCCTTTCTCTTGCCTGCGTCATTTAGTTTGACAAGACGGCTGGTGAACCATATCATCGGCAGTGTCATACCGAGAACGCCTCCCACCAGCAGCCAGAGTCTGTCCCAGGGCGTATACTGCCCCAGCACATAAACCAGCACAATGAAAGCTATCTGCACAAACTGACGCGCCACCATCGTTAAAGAATATTTATCAGGGTTGGTTTTAAGTACATGGCGCGATATGGAATAGTTTCCTGCCGCGATACCTGCTCCAAGCAGGAACACTACCGCAGCGCCCACAAGATTTGACACTACTGATCACCTTCTTTACATCTGAGAATTATATCACTCAAGCCTTGAATTTACAAGGATTTCACGTTCTGTATTCCGTCTTTTTTGCCATATCGTAGTTTGTGTTTTCAGCAAAAATCACCTGTTCCCCGCTGGGAAACAGGTGATTTTTTACAGTATTTATCAGGGCAGAATTGCGCCGC
>CAYYLZ010000053.1:0-14163 GCA_964472725.1 uncultured Oscillospiraceae bacterium | reverse complement strand
TTACCACAAAAACGCGAAAAAGCCCAGCCAAGCTGGACTTTTTCGACAGACTGCGCAGCGGAAGAAATTCCGCTGCGTTTTTTCCTTATTCGATAGGCTTGCAGATAAGTCTGTCTATCTTGGTTTTGATGATATTGCTGGAAACCTCGGGGCGAAGGATCATCGCTGTGTCTGCGCCGCGTCCGGTGTCGCAGTATTTTTCGAGCGCAAGGCTATGGGCGACGTGGTCTCTATTGGCGGTTGCGGGTTTATGTGGACGCAGAGCTGGGAAAGGGCGCGCAAACCATGTCTGAATTGGAGATCCCAGAGTCTTCAGCCCCCTCTGCCGCATGACTAACTCCATTTCCCGCCACGGCACAGCACAAGCCACAGAGATGTTCCAAATTTGAGGAAAATGTTTTTTGGGTTACATAGCCCTGAAAATATTAAATAAGTATTTACTTTTTTGTTTTTTTGCTGTTACTATATAATTAATCACATTAAAGGGGATGATTATATGCGAGCAAGTTTTATAAAATCAATTTTAGTAATAGTTTTGTGCTTATATATAGCAGTATTTATACCCGGAAACGTATTTGCCAATGACTCCATAGGAAATGTTCAAACTTGGAATTGTGACAGTTATACTTTTTATTATTTAGAAAGTGTTATTGACGAAGAAAGCATATCTTGGAAAACAGATATTTCTGAAAACATGTCAACAGACAATTATCGTTATGCTTTATACTCTGGTATAACTAATGCGGTTCCGGCTTGGTTAGGCACCAACACCAGCATCACCATCGATTCTAACCCTACAAGTTCAACTTCTTTTGCAAATGTCACTTTTTATTTAGGTGATCGTTCCGATATGGAAAACATTGTGCCAAATCCAAATGCGGCATCTTCTAATGCATCTGGCTATACATATCGTGGTGCTGTTTCAAGTTCATATCTATTGGTTGATTATGGGACAAATAAAATCGAGTTACGCAAAGTACCTTCTACTAATGAGATTTATTGTTTTGTTTGGGAACCCTCTCTAAATCAATACCAGGCTCAAGGAGCTTATGCGCATGAGTTTGGTCACGCTTTAGGGTGGCAAGGACATTATACAGAAAGCACAAATGATCTTATGGCCAGTAATATAACCAACATGACAGGGTGGGGAACTGCTTTTTTGTCGCCCTCAACGTATGATTGTAGTCATTTACGAACTGTATACAATATTTTGCGACAATATCTGATATAAACGATTAGCGAAATGACACTGGGAGGCTGTTCTATGAAAAAACGATTTATGGCATTTTGGCTGGCAATTATAATTTTGCTCTTCCTGTTTTTGGTCTCAAGCTGTAGCGCTACTAGAAACGCTGATCCAACTTTTAACTTCCCCATAACGCTTAACCATTCCGCTGATGTAACATTGTCTTCCGATACCAGCTCCGAATACATAACCACATACGAAATCAATGGTATCGATGAGCTGATATCTCAATGTCCGATTATAGTTTTAGTTACAATAGATGAAATTGATTATTCATGGTCACAGTCGATCTCCTGCGGCAGATACAAATGTATAATTGAAAAAGAGTATACCTCAAATCTTGACTTGGAAAGTGTGGAAAACGGCTATTTCTACTTGTATGACGATGTTTGTTATGATGCGTGGGAAATTGGCGAACATTACATTTTCTTTTTAGACAGTGATATAAAATATGCATGGCCTCACGTTGCGTATTATCCATTTGTTGCCGATGGACTATGGGGGGTCGAGGATGACGGTGACATCATATTATATTATAACCGTTTGCGTAATTTGGAATTATACTCTGCAACCTCTTTGAATTACGATTATTTTATCTCTGAATATGAATTGGCTGCACCTATTGAACCCAATGCATTTACATCTGTAAACTCCGCCGTTAATCACGCTGACGATGTATTATCCGTAGAAATAAAGGATATCGTTGGTGGATATAATGATTATGTCCGAAAGTATACATTTACTGTAAAAAATGTTTTTAAGACAAGTACTGGTTTTACGTCCGGTAAAGACTTCTCAATTATCGGGCCTTATCGTGAAGAACTTGAAATAGGAGATACAATTGTAGTAATGTATGAAACCAAAGAAACCGGCCCACATTATTTGTTCTCCTATGAATACTCGTTCACTTCAAATAGTGATTATGTGCATGAAGTCTACAGTATATACAATCTTGAAGTACAATAAATCAACCTGCCTAATCTAAAAGAGTCGGGCGAACTGAGAACCGCAGCGGAGTTTAACTCCGCTGCGGTTTTGTATATTATTCAATGGGTTTGCAGATAAGTCTGTCTATCTTTGTCTTGATTATATTGCTGGAAACCTCGGGGCGAAGAACCATAGCTGTATCCGCGCCGCGTCCTGTGCCGCCGACTGCAACAACGGGCTCACCGGTCATGATAAGACCCGCGTCTGCGGCCATTGCGCAGATTTCAACGCAAACCTTGGTGCCCT
The DNA here is from genome assembly GCA_964472725.1 of uncultured Oscillospiraceae bacterium. Lineage (GTDB taxonomy): Bacteria > Bacillota > Clostridia > Oscillospirales > Oscillospiraceae > RGIG6375. The sequence goes on along the minus strand of CAYYLZ010000053.1, from coordinate 11,684 downwards.
GCCCGAACATACGCAGGGTGTGTGCAATTATCTCAACAGGGTATACACCGCTGAAGGTGTTGGAGAGGGAGCGCTCCGCGCCGCTGAGAGCGTGGGCTGCGGTGCAAATATTGAAGCCCTTCTCAATAAGGTGCTGACGCAGCCTAACAGGCATGGGATTCGTGTTGGGAGTCCGCTGCCCGTATGCGTGTGTAACAACAGTGACGTTAAGACCCTTGTGGTCAATTTCATCAGCCAGCATTTTAGCGGAATTGCCCTCGGTAGATGACAGTACAATGTTCTTGATACCAAGGGCACGGGCTACTTCTACTGCCAATTTCAGTGTGGCTTCTGTATTTTCTCGTCCCTTTGTCTCAAAATAGGTGACCTTATCTGTGATCATAATTTTCCTCCTGTGATAATTTTATTGTTCTACGCTCACTCTATCATATTTTCCCGCCTCTTTCAATACATGGTGAAGGTAGCGGAGTTGAGGTCGCCAAGAGGTTAAGCGCGGAGCGTTTTTATATCCATTTTACTTTAATTGTGGCGGAAGAAATCTTCGGCAGGCTCACCGGACATTGATATAAGCAGGAATATATGATAAAGTAAATAAAAGACAAACTTGAAGTTGTGGAGATGAAATGCAATGAGTAAATATAACTCTTTATGGGAATATGTGCTGAGTAATGGAAAACAATCTTTTAAGCTAACATTTGAAGAAATACAGAATATTGCAGGGATACCAATAGACCACTCTTTTCTGAAATATAAAAAGAACTTGCGGAATACGGCTATCAAGTTGAGAAAATATCTATGAAAGAACAGACAGTAACTTTTGAAAAGCAATGACAAATTCCAATTGGGAATAGAAAAGCGAAGGTGTAACAGCCTTCGCTTTTCTTATATGATGAAGGAGGTCGGCCTGATGGAATTTCTAATTTGTCGGTTTGTTAAACAGACTCCTCAAAAAGATGGAGTCCGTTTTCCACTATTTCGACGAAAAGGATGGCTTTAGAACGTAATAGCCACAATTAGGGTAAAATGGAGATTTTTATGTCGTGGTTGACAGACCAAGCTAAATAGAGTATCATATATCGGATTATGCCGAATTTCGGATTTATTGGAGGAATTGAAATGAAGAAAGGAAATCCCGTGGCATTGCTGCCTATCGGCGTGTTTCTTGTGCTCTACCTTGGCCTGGGTCTTGTTTTTGAATATGTACTGAAAATCCCCATGGGTTTCTACAATATTCCCATCGTTGTCGTCTTTCTCATCGCTTTGCTGGTTGCCTGCCTGCAGAACCGCAAGCTGGATTTTGACGAGAAGCTGAGAATTATGGGCGAGGGCGTGGGCGATAAGAATATCATCACCATGATCCTCATTTTCATGATGGCCGGTATTTTCGTAGGCGTAGTCGGACGCAGCAGCGCCAACAGCGTAGCCTACTTCCTGCTGAGCGTTATCCCGCCCCGCTTTGCCGTTGCCGTCATTTTCGTGGTTAGCTGTTTCGTGTCCAGCGCTATGGGTACCTCTGTCGGTACCATCACCCTTATTACACCCATTGCAGTTGCCGTTTCCAACGCTTCCGGCTTCAGCCTGCCCCTGTGCATCGGCTCTGTAATGGGCGGCGCAATGTTCGGCGACAACCTTTCCTTTATTTCCGATACCACCATCGCCGCCTGCAACGGTCAGGGCTGCAACATGAAGGATAAGTTCCGCGAGAACTTTTGGATAGCTCTCCCTGCGGCGGTAGTGACCCTTGTTATCATTCTTGTCCTTTCCCTGAGCACTTACACCGGCGACTTTCAGCCCGAGGAGTATCAGCTGCTGCAGATAGTGCCCTATATTCTGGTTCTCATCGGCGGCATTATCGGTATAAATGTTTTCGTTGTGCTCCTTATCGGCATCGTTTCCGGCTCTATCATCATGCTGGCAACCGGCAGCATTGCCATCACCGATCTGCTTGCCAATATGGGCGCGGGCGCTTCCGGCATGTATGAGACCACCATGGTGGCTATCCTCGTTTCCGCAATCTGCGCCCTTATCCGCGTGTTCGGCGGCTTCGACGCTCTGCTTAGCTGGATAAAACGCGTGTTCAAGGGCAAGAAGGGCGGTCAACTGGGTATGGGGTTGCTGGTCGGCGCAATGGATATCGCCACCGCCAACAATACCGTTGCTATTGTTATGGCTAACCCCATTGCCAAGGAAATGGCCGGCGACTACGGAGTATCTCCCCGCAAGACCGCTTCCATTCTCGATACCTTCTCCTGTATATTCCAGGGAATCATACCCTACGGCGCGCAGATGCTGGTAGCTATCAGCACCGTCAGCAACATGGGGCAGGAGGTTTCCGCATTCCAAATCATTCCCAACCTGTTCTACCCCTATATGCTGCTTCTCAGTTCCCTGGTATTCATATTCCTTGTTCCTGAGAAGAAAAAGAAGTAATACACATCAAAATCGTCCTATTGGGAGCTGCTCGATAGGGCGGTTTTCTTATTTTGAAGGGAAAATATGCAAAAAACATTGGACAAATCAAGCGGGGTATAGTATACTCGAAAGGCTGTAAGTATGTATATAAGTACTTATTTAAAGAGAAAAAATTCGAGGTGCACAATGGAATTGCTTGAAACCCTTTTCGATGGACTTCTTGCGGTGGTTTCCGCAGTATACAGCATATTTTGGGGCGACCTTATAACCATTCCGCTGCCTAACGGCGGCTCTATCGGCATATCCCTGCTGGTGCTAATACTTATCCCTGCCGGTATCTACTTCACCGTGCGCACAAAGGTACTGCCGGTTCGCCTCTTCCCGGAGATGATACGCATAACCGCGCAGAAAGAGAGCAAGGGGAATGGAAACGCGCTTTCCGGCGTGCAGGCGCTTATCGTGTCCACCGCCACCCGTGTAGGCATGGGTAATCTGGTGGGTGTTGTGGCGGCTGTATCCGCAGGCGGCGCAGGCGCCGTGTTCTGGATGTGGGTAACGGCCATTATCGGCTCCTCCACCGCCTATGTGGAGGCAACGCTGGCTCAGCTCCATAAGCAGAAGGACCCTCTTTACGGAGGCTACCGCGGCGGCCCCGCCTATTATATCCACGATTTCTTTACTAAGAATAAGACAAGGCGCTACAGCGTTATTGCCGTGCTCTTTGCTATCTCCGGACTGCTCTGCTGGTGCGGCGTAAGTCAGGTGATAAGCAATTCCGTTACCTCCGCCTTTGAAAACGCATTCAATATCCCGCCCATCGTGTCCACCATCGTGCTGGTGGCGCTGGCTGCCGTTGTAGTGCTGCGCAAGAACGCAACGGTCAAGGTACTGGATATCATGGTTCCCATCATGGCGGCTTTCTACTTCGTTATAGCCATAGTCGTCATCGTGAAGAACGCGGGACTTCTCCCAGAGGTATTCCGCCGCATTTTCGAGGAAGCCTTCGGTCTTCGTCAGGTACTGGCAGGCGGTTTCGGCGCTGCACTGATGAACGGCGTAAAACGCGGCCTGTTTTCCAACGAGGCTGGCAGCGGCTCGGCGCCCTGCGCTGCTGCTGCGGCTGACGTAAGTCACCCAGCCAAGGCAGGTCTGTTCCAGGCTTTCGGCGTGTTTATCGATACCATCATCATCTGCAGCTGTACCGCCATGATAATGCTCCTTGCCCCCAGTGACCTGCTTTCCGGCCTGCAGGGCATGGATCTGCTGCAGACCGCCATGCACTACCACTTCGGTCAGGCGGGCGTTATATTCATTGCAATTACCCTGTGGCTGTTCAGCTTTTCCACTTTTATCGGTGTTCTTTATTATGCCCGCGGCAACGTGGCATACCTTTTCGGCGACGGTTGGCGCGCTCAGACTATCTATAAGATAGTGGCGCTGGTGATGCTTTTCATCGGCGGTTTGGCTGCCTACACCTTCGTTTGGGATATCGGCGACATCGGCATCGCGCTTATGACGGTGTTCAACATGATAGCGCTCATTCCCATGGGCGGCAAGGCCATTGCCAGCCTCAACGAGTACACCGCCATGCGCAAAAAGGAAAAAGCAGAGAAATAAGGAAACGCCCCGTATCACTGATACGGGGCGTGAGACTGTCAAAAAACTATAATCAGCAGTTGCAACAAGGCAAGCCTTCCCCCTGGAGGGGAAGGTGGCAGTCGCGTTGCGACTGACGGATGAGGGGACGGCACGAAGTGCCGAAAATATAGTAGTTAAGCCATTTTTGCCGCTTACGCGGACCCTCATCAGTCGGCTTCGCCGCCAGCTTCTCCTCAAGGGAGAAGCCATGCATTACTCATACATTCTACTAAGGCACGGACGTGCAGCAAACTTTTTTGACACACTGACGCCCCGTATCACTGATACGGGGCGTAATTGTTTAGTTTACAGAGATTTTGATAAAACGGTCGAGTCTGAGATAGTGGGTATCGCTGAGCTGAGCGTATATGTATTGTTCGTTGTTGCTGCTTGTAAATATGTCCGTTCCGACATCAATGCCCATTGCGTCAAGTTCAGATGTGGGAACGCCGGTTTCAATGCAGGTTGATACAGGTCCGACAGAGGAATATCCACCGGGCAGGGAAGTCTCCGTGCTCTCGCTGTCCGAAATATACAGCCAGCCATTTAGAGAGACGCCGGTGTCGCAGTGCTGATACAGCCAGTGCTGCTCCTTTTCGCTGTTGTAGGAATAAAGTTTGTCCGTTTCTTCGGGAACTTGGAAAAGCTCGCTGCCGAAGTCGTTGGAGGTGGACACGAAATTGCTTGTGGGGAGGGCGCTGCCGAAATCTTCGATACGTCCTGCGCTTTCAAGTCTCTCGGGCAGCTCGCTGTCAGCCACGGCGCGGCTGCATATATAAAGGCAGTCGTTAAACATAAGGCATACGCCGAACAGGGGATTGACCGCATTGCTTTCTCCGCAGCCGCAGAATGTCAGCAGCAGTGCAAGGGCAAGGAATAGCGAAATGGTACGTTTCATGATCTGACCTCCTTCGTGTTTGATATGTAATATATAACATAAATGGTAATGATGTAAAGCTTGCTGCCATTGCAAACAAAGCGCCCTCCGAATAAATCGGAGGGCGTGGTTATATCATTCCGCGGCAGCAAGGAGCTGCTTTGTGTATTCGTGCTGAGGGTTGGCGAAGATATCATCGACCTTGCCCTGCTCTACGATAACGCCGCTTTGCATTACCAGTACGCGGCTGCATATCTGATAGACCACGTTAAGGTCGTGGCTGATGAACAGGCAGCTCAAGTCGAATTTCTTCTTCAAATCTACCATGAGCTGGAGTATCTGCGCCTGAATGGTAACGTCCAGCGCGCTTACAGGCTCGTCGGCAATGATGAGCTTGGGACGGGTGATAACGGCGCTTGCGATGGAAACACGCTGACGCTGACCGCCGGAAAGCTCCGAGGGACGGCGGGAGGCATACTCCGCGCCCAGTCCGACCTGCTCCAGCATTTCCACAACGGCTGCTTTGCGCTGGGCGGCGCTGAGCTTACCCTGTATGCGCAGGGGCTCCTCCAAAATCCAGCCGATGGTGTGGGCGGGGTTAAGGCTGCTGAAGGGATCCTGGAATACCATCTGAGGACGCTGGGAATGATGGATTATCTCGCCCTCGTAGTCCTTGAGCAGACCGAGAATGGTGCGGGAAAGGGTGGTCTTGCCGCTGCCGCTTTCGCCAACGAGACCCACTATCTCGCCCTCGTATATGTCGAAGCTGACGTCCTTGAGAACCTGCTTGCGCTTGCCCTTGCCGCCGAAAACGGAGCGGTTTTCCGTATAGTAGCTGTTGAGATTGCGAACTTCCAGTACAGGCTCCATGCAGGTTCCTCCTTTCATCAGTAGAGCTTCTTATCCCTTGTGGGGATAGCTGATATAAGCTGCTGAGTGTAGTCATGCTGAGGGGCGCTGAAAATTTCCTCCACGGGGCGGTCCTCGATGATCTTGCCTCGCTGCATTACCGCCACGCGCTTGCAGAGCTTGCGCACAACGTGGAGGTTGTGGCTGATGAGCAGTATGGCCATGTTGTACTGCTTATTGAGCCGCTGCAGCAGCTGGAGAATTTCCGCCTGAATGGTAACGTCCAGGGCGGTGGTGGGTTCGTCCGCCAGCAGCAGCTTGGGGCGGCTGATTATAGCCGCGGCTATCATAACGCGCTGCAGCATGCCGCCGGAAAGCTCGTGAGGATATTTGTTGTATATCTTCTCCGGCTCGTCCAGCTCAGCCATTGCCATTGCCTCAAGGGCAAGCTCCTTGCGGGCGGCTTTGGACATTTTTGTGTGCACCCGCAGGCATTCCTCAATTTGAGGGCCTATCTTCATTACGGGGTTCATGCTGGTCATGGGCTCCTGAAATACTATGCCCAGCTCTTCGCCGAGAATGTCCAGCAGCTCCGCCTCGGGGCATTGCAGTATTTCGCTGCCGTCAAGGGTGATGCTGCCGCTTACGTCGGCTTTGCCGCGGGGGAGCAGACCGCTTATGCTCATGGCGGTGACGGTCTTGCCGCTGCCGCTTTCGCCCACGAGGCCGAGTATTTCGCCCTCGCCGATGGTGAAGGACACTCCGTTTACGGCGAAGCGGTCGGGCGCCGCGTCATGGAAGTGGACCTTGAGGTTTTCAACTTTCAAAATGTCTGCCATAATTAGCCTCCTTTGCGCTGCAGGCCTTCGCTGAGAAGGCTGAAACCCAGTATCAGCAGGATTATGGTTGCGCCGGTGCAAAGGGCATACCAGGGCGCGTTGTGCAGGTAGGCCTGGCTGTCGCTGAGCATGGAGCCGAGGCTGGCGAAGGGCGGTTGTACGCCGATGCCGAGAAAGCTCATGCTGGCCTCACTGAGAACGGCGTTGTTGAAGCCGATGGTGACTGCCGTGAACAGCACGGAGAAGGTGTTGGGCAGGATATGGATAAACATGGTGCGGAAAGAGCCTGCGCCCATGAGCTTTGCGCTCTTTATGTAGTTCAGCTCCCGGCAGCGGGCAAATTCGCCTCGCACGGTTCGGGCGAAGCTGGGGATAAAGAGTATGCCCAGCGCCAGCACGATATTGAAGGTGCTCTTACCGAGAATACTTACGATAACCAGCGCCAGCAGGAAAGAGGGGAAGGCGGTTATGGAGTCGCATACACGGGTGAGGACAAGGTCGGGGACGCCGCCCACGTAGCCGCATACGCTGCCTATCAGCACGCCGAAGAAGCAGCCGATGGCAACAACGCAGAGAGCGATGAGAAAAGTGTCGCCCGCGCCGTCGATAACGCGGCTGAAAATGTCGCGCCCGAAGTTGTCCGTGCCCATGATGTGAGCCGCGGAGGGAGGCTGGAACTTGGCGGAGGGGTCCATGGCGGTTGGGCTGTAGGGCGTCCAGAAGAAGCCGAGGACGATAAGCGCCGTCATAAGACCGCTGATAGTGCCGCCGATATAGAGGAAGAGGTTGCCTTTTTTCTTCATTTAAATCCTCCGTGCAGCAAGCCGCACAAATTTCTTGCAAATCCTCCGGCATGGAGGATTTTAGCCATCATCGCCGGTTGCCGGTAGGCGAGGCGATGGGCTTTTCTAATCAAATCAGTGTGGTTAAACACACTGATTTGCCTCACTTAAGTCTGATGCGGGGGTCAACCAGCTGATACAGAAGGTCGGCCACAAAGTTTACAATGACTATCCATGCCGCGATTATGACCACTATGGCCTGAACCACGGGGAAGTCACGGCTGGAAATACTGGTCAGCAGCAGGCGGCTGATGCCGGGGATAGTGAATACCTGCTCGATGATAATGCTGCCCGTCATTATCTCCGCCGCGGAAACGGCGAGAAATGTGATAACGGGGATAAGGGCGTTCTTGAGAACGTGACGAACCAAAATGGAAACGCGATGGTTGCCGCGGCTGTGAGCGGTGCGCACGTAGTCCTTGTTGGACTCGCTGAGAATGGAGCTGCGCAGCATCTTCACGGTCATGGCAACGCGGGGGATGGCTATGGAGAGGGCGGGGAGCACCATGTATGCAAGGCAGGCGCCCCAGCTTTCCTTATATGATACAAAATCGCCGGGTACAAACAGGGCGAAGATATTTCCAAAGATAAAGCAGGCAAGAATGCCGATGAAAAAGGCGGGGATACTCATGGTTATCTGGTCAATGGTGGTTATGATAACGTCCATGACCTTGCTGCGGGCGCTGCCCGCAAGAATGCCCAGGGGAATGGAGAGCACTACGGTGAATGCAAAGGACATTATGGTGAGGATAAATGTAATGGGCAGCTTGTCCGAAAGCATATCGCTTACGGGAATACGGTAGCTGTAGCTGGTGCCCATATCGCCGCGGACGAAATTGAAAAGCCACTCGAAGTAGCGGATATGTAAGGGGCGGTCGAGACCAAGCTCAGCCCGCAAAGCTGCGCGAGCCTCCTCGGTGGCCTCCGTGCCCAGCATATCGGTGGTGGGGTCGCCGGGAATTACCTGAAAGGCGAGGAAGGCCAGGAGAGAAACAATGAACAATGTAATAATGAGAGTGCATACTTTCTTGGTAACGTATTTCATTCCTGACCTCCTCGCTTAAAAAATCAGATTGGGTTTAAACTACTTTTTGTACGACAGCAGGGACATATCCATGACGTACAGGGGATAGAACTCGAAGCCCTCGAGACTGGGATTGATCGCCACGAAGTCGGCGAGATCCTGAGTGTAGACATTGGCGGCGGTGTCGCTGAGTATCTGCAGGCACTGCTTGTAGTACTTGGTCTGCTCAGCTTCATCGGTGGCGCTCTGTGCGGCGGCAAAAGCCTGATCGTATTCGGGGTTGTTGTAGTTGATCATGTTTTTGCTGCTGGTGCTTACCCAGCGGGCCAGCAGTGCGCTGGCGTTGAGGGTGCTGGCATCGAAGCCGCATACGGTGGACTCAAAGTTGCGCTTGCCGTAGGTGTCGCTGACCCATGTGTTCCAGTCCACCTGAATGATCTCGGCGGTGATGCCCACTTCCTTGAGCTGCTCTACCATTACTATCGCGGTGTCCACATGGGGAGTGTAGTTGCTGGGGACAGTGATAGAGAAGCTGAAGCCGTTGGGATAGCCGGCCTCGGTGAGCAGCTGCTTTGCCTTCTCCTTGTTGTGGGGATAGGCATCAGCAAGAGCGGGATCGAAATACTTGCCGAAAGCGGGGTACATGGAGGAACCCAGCTTGGTGCCGTGACCGTCGGCGGTGAGCGCCAGCATGGCGTCCACGTCGATTGCGTAGCAGAGAGCCTGACGCACGCGAATGTCGTCAAAGGGGGCAACGCTGTTGTTCAGGTAAAGAGCCTGAACAAGGTTCATGGTGCCTTCAAGAACGGTGTAGCCGTTGGTAAGACCGGCGGCCTGGTCGGCGGAGATGTGGGCGGCAAGGTCAAGGGAACCGCTGTTGAGAGCGGTGTAGAGGGCGGTGATGTCCTCGTAAACCTTGTAGGTGACCTTATTCAGCTTGGCGCCCTCGCCGTAGTATTCGGCGTGGCGCTCAATGATGAAATTCTCCTGAATGCTGTGGGAAACGAACTTGAAGGGGCCGGTGCCGACAGGCTTGGTGGCCTGCTCGGCGTAGTCCTTGGGGACTATATAGACGCTGGATACATAGCTGATAAAATCGGGGTTGGGGGTAGTAAGGGTGACGATGATATTGCTGCCTTCGGCCTTAATGTCCGAAATAGCAGAAAGCGCCGACACCACGGCTGAAGTAACCGAGGTAGCGGCGCAGGTTTCGAAAGAGTAGAGAACATCGTCTGTGGTGCACTGAGCGCCGTTATGGAAAACAACGCCGTCGCGCAGGGTAAAGGTGTAAACCAGACCGTCCTCCGAAACGGAGTAATCGGAAGCGACTGCACAGACGTAATTACCGTCAGAATCGGGCTTTACAAGGCCCTCAAAGACGTTGAACATGACCTCTCTAGTACCTGCGTCCGCCATTTGATACGGGTCAAGACTATCATCCAGGTCTTGGGCGATGCCGACGGTGATCTCGTTCAGCTCCGCCCGGGAAGAATTGGTAGTTTCGCCGCTGGAAGCAGGGTTCTTTTCTGTTGCCCCTCCGCATGCGCTGAGTAGACACATAAGAGACACTGCCGCCAGGAAAACTGCAAGGATACGTTTTCTCATTGCTATTCTCCTTCCGCCGTAAAAACGGCGTTACAACAAAATAACTTCTTCTCCCATTATTAAATTGTCGGCTACATTGTAGCGTATTTTTATATGAATTACAAGAGAATATTAGTATTTTGGAACTTATTACAAATACGGCGGTATAGGGCAAAAAATAACCGACAACTTCTCTCATTCGCAGCAGGGCTGACATAAACCGTCAGTTCTGTCGAGACCCATTCCTATTGTGCTCAGTATCTCCGGCGTAACGACTCGATAGGCATTAAAATGCAAAAAAACCGCACTGCAAAAGCAGTACGGTTTATATGGCTAAGGTGGTATTTATTGATACAAAGCGCAAAAATGTGCCCCCCGGCTATTTTAGATGAACCCCCTCTAATAAAAGTGCCCCCCCCCTCTATCAAAAATGAACCCCCTAGAGATAAAGTGAACCCCCTTTGATTCAGAATACCACCCAGGCAGACTTGGCGATATAATTACTATTGACAACTGTATGTATCGATGCTATATTGTGCATATCGTATATATACAATCTGTTGAGGTGCCATATGGATATCATTTTAAGCAATTCATCCGGTGAGCCGATCTACCAGCAGATCGTCACCCAGATCAAGGGGCACATTATGAGCGGTGCGCTTGCGGCGGGGGACGCCCTGCCTTCCATGCGGCTGCTGGCCCAGCAGCTTCGCATCAGCGTCATTACCACCAAGCGTGCCTATGAAGAACTGGAACGGGAGGGCTTTATTGAGAATTTTACGGGCAAGGGCTGCTTTGTGAAGGCGCAGAACCCGGAATTTCTGCGGGAGGAAACCATCCGTCAGACGGAGGAGCTTCTGCTCAAAGCCTGTGAAAAGGCCCGGCTGGGCGGCCTGACTCTTGAGGAAATGAAAGAAATGCTGGAACTGATGTATGGAGGAGATACAGATGCCTGATTACGAAAACGCCATTGAAATCAAGGACTTAACCAAGAAATACGACGGCTTTACGCTGGATTCTATCAGCTTTACGGTTCCCAAAGGGTGTATCATGGGCTTCATCGGTCAGAACGGCGCGGGAAAGACTACCACCATCCGGGCGCTGCTGAACATCATCAAGACAGACGGCGGCTCCATCCGGATGCTGGGCATGGATCACGTGAAAGACGAGTACGCCATCAAGGAGCAAATTGCCGCTGTCTTTGACGAGCTGCCCTTCCATGAGAGCTTCACTGCCAATCAGGTGAACACCATGTTCAAGGGACTCTACGGAAACTGGAACGAGGAACGGTTCTTTGCTTACTTAGATAGATTCTGCCTGCCCCGGAAAAAGAAGATCGCAAAATTCTCCAAGGGCATGAAGATGAAGCTGCAAATCGCCACGGCCCTGTCCCATGGGGCAAGGCTGCTGATCATGGACGAGGCTACCACCGGCCTTGACCCGGTGGTGCGCAATGAAATTCTGGACATCTTCCGGGAGTACATCCAGGACGAGGATCACAGCATCCTTATGTCCAGCCACATCACCAGCGATCTGGAGAAAATCGCAGACTGCGTCACCTTCATTGACCGGGGCAAGATTCTGCTGACGGGCTTCAAGGACGAAATTTTGGAACGCCA
>CAYYLZ010000052.1:0-14484 GCA_964472725.1 uncultured Oscillospiraceae bacterium | reverse complement strand
TCGGTATTCCTATGCCTTTCCGTTTGGGGCGTACCCTTGCGGTCAGATCACTTTTTACAATTAAATTATCCCACAAAAAAGTGCTGCAGTCAATTATTTAGGCTGCCGAATTCACAGCAAAATCCGGCAGCCTTTTTGTCACTTAAAACAGCTTACTTTATAACCTTCAGGAAATAGAGAATAACCAGCACTATACCGATAAAGCAGTACAGACCAAAGAGAGAGCTTACGATAGAAAACAGCCAGCCAATGAGAGGAATCTTGGCAAGGAGACCGATCTTGCATGAGGGCAATGGAATATATCTCTAATATTAACACCATTTTCGCTCAACTCTAGCAATAGTTTGCTGTTGAAGTCATTATACTGATCATGCGAGATTACGCCTTCACCGATAATATATTGATTGGTAACAATAATAATTTCGTACCCATGATTTACAATATATTTCATGCCCTGTATTGAACCCGGTAGTATCTCCGGTTCTTTTATATGTCGCAACTCTTCATCGGGATAATCACGATTGATAGTTCCGTCTCTATCTAAAAAAGCAACTTTCATAATATACTCGCAATTAATATCAGGTTAAAAAATATTTTTCAATTTCTGTCCTTATGGCTTTTGCGCTGCCCTGTATCATTTCGGAACTGCCGCCTCCCCTGCCGGCTATTGCAGCATTTATTTCCTTTGAGTTAGCTCGCAAATCCACATTAGTGCTGCCCATAACGTAGTTATAACCGGCCTCATCGCTGCCGGAAAATGCCGCCGCTATGCCGCTGCAGCGCTTCATTGCTTCATTTACAAGAGTGCGAAGACTATTGATGTCAAAGGCAGATGTGTAGAAGAAGCAATAGTTACCGTCAATGGTATCAAGCTTCTCCCCTGCTTCCTTGAGTATGGTTTTCTTAAGCTCGGCACTCTGATATTTTTCGTTCTGCAGCTCGTCGTAGAACTTTTTGACTGCAGGAGCGATATCGCTGCGTTTCGCGGAAAGCAGCGCCGATATTTCCGCGGCTGCATTCTGCTTTTCGGCATAGTCTTTGTATGCGTCAATGCCGCAGAGCATTGTTATACGCACGCCGCCACGGTGCTTCATGTGGTCTATGAGCTTTATAATGCCGATCTCGCCGGTGCGGCTGACATGGGGAGCGCAGCAGGCACATTTATCATAGCCTTCGACTGTAACTATGCGAACATCTTCCGTGAGGTCCAGCTTGCTTCTGTACTCCAGGTTCTCCAGCACCTCGGGGGCAGGAAATTCCGCAATTATATTTACATTTTCCCATACGGCTTTGTTGGCTGCAAGCTCAACAGACGCAATTTCCTCGCCGGTAAGCTCACCGTTGAAATCGAGAGTAACGTAATCCTCGGCAAGGTGGAAACCAACGTTATCATAGCCAAAGCGCTTATTTACAACGCCGGACACTATGTGCTCACCGGAATGGTTCTGCATTCTGCGGAAACGCTGATCCCAATCAATAGCGCAGTGATATTCTGCGCCTACAGCAATCTTTTTCTCGGTGTAATGCAGTATCCTTCCGCCCTTTTCGTGGACGTCAAATACCCTCACATCTCCTATGGTTCCGGTATCGGCAGCCTGACCGCCGCCCTCGGGAAAAAACGCGGTACGGTCAAGGGTGACACACCAGCGCTTGCCGTCGTGTTCGCAGGACGTTACATGTGCGGTAAATTCTTTCATGTGGCTGTCAGCGTAATATAGCTTTTCTGTCATCGTACGCCTCCAATGTTTTTTCTAATTTTATCATCAGTTATAGATTTTTTCAATCCCTTTACATTTTCAATCCCGATTGACAATGTCAGCTAAATACTTTAGAATTAAGAAAAGTATACTTAAGGAGTTGCTGATATGAATATTGCCCGCATTGTTTTCTTTATAATTCTCGTGGCAGGAATGTTCACCTTTTTACTTGCACCCGGAGTAGGCACAATGGCCTATATTGGTGCAGTTCTGTGTGTTGTTGGTCTTTTAGGAAGCCTTATTTTTACTATTCCCCAGCTCAAGAAAGTAAGAGCAGAGCTTGCCCAGGCTGACGCCGAGCTCAAAGAGGTAGCTGAAAAGATCGGCAAAGGCAACAAAAAGTAATGATTTTATATTAAAAGGCTGAGGTCATCGACCTCAGCCTTTTGCGTTGTATTGATTTTACTTGCTGAGCGCAATACGGCTCTGCTTGTAAATTTCGTTCTTATATGCGGTAGAGCACATGAAGTCGAACATGATGATGGGCTTTTCCTGGAAAGTGGGTGCGTAGTCGGCAACGAATGCCTTGGCGGTTGCTTCGATCTCTTCCTGGCTTGCATCGGGAGCGAGCATGGGAGGAGTGAGACCAATGATGATCTTATCACCGTACTTCTCGTTGAGCATCTTAACGTCGTTCATGGCCTGGGGACACCACATATCAACACCCTGAGCGATCATAGCGGGAACGAGCATTTCGTTCTTACCGCAGGAGTGCTGCTGGAACCAGAGGCCCTTGGAGTGGCAGAAGTCAACGATCTTCTTGATGTGGGGAACGATCATCTCCATACAGGTGTCGAGAGAGAAGAAGGGAGCGCGCTGAGAGCCCCAGTCATCGTGGAAGATAACACCGTCAAGCTCGAAGCACTCGAGGTACTTGCTGATCATGTGGATATACATATCGGCCAGCTTATCGAAGAGTGCGTGAACAGCTTCCTGCTGATCCTCGTCGATGAGAGCCATGATTGCGTTCTCGAAGTCCATGAAGGAAATAAGGCGCTCGAACATACCGTTCTGGAAAGTAACGGAGAGAGAACGACCGTCATTGTTGAAAACTGCGTTGGTCTTTGCGCAGTCTTCCCAATCCATAGCGTCGATGTCGGGGAACTTGATGATTTCGGGCCAATCGTTTACGTCCTCGAGAATGGGAGCACCGGGCTTTACCATGGAGCCGCCAACAACAGGAACGTATACCCACTCAACGCCAAACAGGTCGGGGCCGCCCTTCTGCTCATCGGTATGTACAGGGCCAAGGTCACGAACCTCAGCGCGGGCTACGTGGTCAACGTTGATTCTGGGCTCAAGGGACAGCATGTCTGCCATGCCGGGGAACCAAAGAGCGCCCTCACGCTTCCAAGCTGCGATAACATTCTCCTTGGGCGTTACGGGGCGGTTGTACTTGGGGCTCTGTCTGCCGGGAATTACAGGCTCATTAGGCATGACATATTCGCCGACTACCTGAAGTTCGGCGTCAGAATAAGGAATGCGGTTCATAGTTATCTTTCCTCCTGAGTAATTTAGCTGTATTTTCTTAGCTTTATGTGCTATTCTATCATTATTAATGAAAAGATACAAGCCATTTTAAGGAGTTGTTACGATGAAAATTGCAATTATCACCGGCGCTTCTGCAGGCCTCGGCGAAAAGCTGCTCGAAAAATCGGTTTCCGCATTTCCCGAAATTGACGAATACTGGCTTATCGCCCGTAATCGCGAGAAACTGGAGAGAGCTGCCGCGGCGTATCCCGACAAAGCATTCCGTGTGCTTGCTCTTGATCTTTGCGATACTGAAAGTTTCAATGCGCTTTCCGCTGAGCTGGAAAGAACAAAACCCGAGGTATATTTGCTGATAAACAACGCCGGCTGCGGTTATCTCAATAATGTTGGTAACGGCCCTCTTTATGAGCAACTGAGCATGGTTGAGCTTAATGTTCGTGCCCTTACCGCCGTAACACATATAGCACTCCCCTACATGTCTGCCGGAAGCCATATAATCAACATTTCTTCTATTGCGGGCTTCTGTCCCAATCCTCGAATGACGGTATACAGCTCTACCAAGGCTTATGTAAGCTCATTCAGCCGTGGACTATGGGACGAGCTCAAGGCACGCAAGATCAGCGTAACAGCCGTATGCTCCGGCCCTATGGACACAGAGTTTATTTATAAGGGCAATATAAAAGGTAAATCCAAAACATTTGATATTCTCCCCTATTGCGATCCCGACAAGGTCGCGGCAGGCAGCATTCGCGCCGCTATAAAAGGTAAGGCGGTATATACGCCCAGAGCATTCTTCAAGCTATACAGAGTATTGGCAAAGCTTATTCCTCACTCAATTATGATAAACGCAGCAAGAACATAAAAATACGCACCGGCGGTACAGGGGGAGCTGTACCGCCGGTGCTGTCTATCAACCATCATTTTCGGCGTCAAAAGTGGGGAATAGAAACGTTTGGGGAGGGAATAGAAAATTGGAGAATAGTGTTGGAAAATAACACCGAAAATGAACGATTAATCACTCTGTTCGCAACGCGATCACGGGGTCTTTCTTGGCTGCAACCCTTGCGGGAATAAGGCCTGCAATAACAGTAAGCACCACGCTGATCACTACGAGTATAACCGCCGCAGGTCCGGGGAGAACCGCACTGAGTATCATAATGCCGGTAAGGTGATGAATAATGGCATTGATGGGTATGCACAGCAGCAGTGTTGCGCCTATACCTATCAATCCGGCAGCCAGACCTACAATAAGCGTTTCTGCGTTGAACACACGGGAAATATCGCGCTTGGAAGCACCGATGGAGCGAAGGATACCGATCTCCTTGGTTCTTTCAAGAACACTGATATAGGTGATTATGCCTATCATTATGGAGGATACGACAAGTGAAATAGCTACGAAAGCAATAAGGACATAGGATATAGCATTGATAATGGTGCTGATGGAAGACATCATCAGAGCCACATAATCGGTATAATTAATCTTATCAGCCTCGGAAACGCCCTCGTTGTAATCGGCGATTATATCGGCAATGGTATCCTTAGCCGCAAATGTAGCAGCGTAAATGTTGATTATAGAAGGACTTTCCAAATCTACATAGCCAAGAGTACGGATATTATCATCGTAGGTAGAGTCGGAAACCGTCTGCGGCATATATTCATCATAGAGCACCGCATATTCTGCTTCGGTGAAGGCCTGCATATCAAACATGCCTGCAAGCTGGTCGGTTGTATAGGAACCGAGCTGCGCCTGAACCTGCTTGGAATATTCTTCACCAATCTGCTCAGCCATCATTTGACGAACATATCCGAATAGTGTTTCATCGTCCACGGAGGGCAGCATACTCTCGTATTCAGGGTAGGATTGCGCAACCATAGCCTCAATATATTCGCGGGTCATACCCTGCATATTGGTTTCAACTATTCCTGCTACATACTCCTCAGAAGGAGTGGACATATAAGCAGTAATTATCTCAGCTTTCTTTGCGTTGCTTACAGATGCAAGGTATTCCTTGACAGCCTCTGCCTTTTCGGCGTCGCTGGGCTCGGGGGTGTCCTTGGAAGCAAAGGGCAGTCCGGTAAATACATCAACATCAGGATTTTCCAACTGCTCTGCAACCAGGGGCTTTTCTGCAGTTTCTCTTATAACATGGTCGGTAAGAGCAGCGGTATATCCTATAGCGCCGCCCATCATGCCGGAAACGGCGTCCTCATCGGGGCGAATGATACCGACAAGTGTAATTTCCATACCGTTGTTATAAAGAGTCTTAAGACCAAGCTCGGTTGCGGATACATCAGTATAGGTTCCGTCAGGACCTTTTTGATAGCAGTCGGCGGAATAAATAAGCTTGAAGGTCTTGCCAAGTATTTCGTCATAAGACCAGCTTTCAAAGGAAGATGTGTCAATAGTCTCGCCTTTCATAACAGACGTTGCAATATCGTACATTTCCTCGGCGCTCTTAAGACCTAGAGAATACAGGACAACATCGCTTACTTCGTTATTGGAATCAACTATGAGAACAACTTCATTGTGGCTTTCGGGCCAGCGTCCGGCTACAATATCGTACTGCTCATTAAGCAAGGGATTGATAAGCTCGCCATTTTCACCGGGCAGCATTTCGTCCCAAATTACAACACCACCGCCACCTGCCATCTGCGACATGCTGTTCATCATATTTCCTGCATCGCTGCCCTCCATACTGGAGCCGGTCGCGGAGGAGAACATCTTGCCCCACAGATCCATGAAGTCGGATTCAATTATTATGCCGTCTACATCTTCGGTATAAATATTGAAATCAAGATTATAGCTATACTCAATGGCGCTAACATTCTCTTTAAGAAGCGTCTTGGGTTCGGAGCCTTCAAGCTCTGAGTCAAGGAATGCCTTGAACGCGTTGAGGTTATTTACCTCAACGTCAGCTGAGTACATGGTGTTCATCATGTCGTACATGATGGCATTTACATAGATGCGGTCAAGTTCATGAGAAGCTTCACCGCTGCCGGAGGAAACACCCATAAGAGAAGTCATAAGACTTGTCATATCAAGGCGCTCAGCCTCAAGGGTTATCGGGTAAGAGGACAGAGTATCTTCCTGCACGCGGTCGATATAATTGTTAACGCCTGTAGATACGGAAAGTATAAGTGCAATGCCTATAATGCCGATGCTTCCGGCAAAAGCCGTAAGGAAGGTTCTGCCCTTCTTGGTCATCAGGTTATTAAGCGAAAGAGAAACAGCGGTAAGGAAGGACATCGCCGGCTTCTTCTGCTTTTTTTTGCCGACTTCGCCGTGAGCCAGTTCCTCACCGTTATAGGGATTGGTGTCACCAATTATCTCGCCGTCCAGCAAGCGGATAATGCGGTTGGAGTACTGCTCGGCGAGGTCGGGGTTATGCGTTACCATGATAACAAGACGGTCCTTGGCGACTTCTTTGAGTATCTCCATTACCTGAACGCTGGTTTCGGTGTCAAGCGCACCGGTAGGCTCGTCAGCAAGAAGAATGTCGGGGTTGTTCACCAGTGCTCGGGCGATGGCAACGCGCTGCATCTGTCCGCCGGACATCTGATTGGGCTTCTTTTTGAGCTGATCACCAAGTCCCACCTGCTCCAGCGCTTCAATGGCGCGCTTACGACGCTCGGATTTACTTACGCCGGACAGGGTAAGAGCCAATTCTACGTTGGAAAGCACGGTCTGGTGAGGGATAAGGTTATAGCTTTGGAATACAAAGCCAATGGAGTGGTTTCGGTATGCATCCCAATCCGCGTCTTTGAAATCCTTGGTGGATTTACCGTTGATCACAAGGTCTCCGGAAGTGTACTGATCAAGGCCGCCGATTATATTAAGCAGAGTGGTCTTACCGCATCCGGACTGGCCGAGTATAGACACAAACTCGTTTTCACGAAATTTAAGACTTACGCCTTTAAGCGCCTGAACTTCCATGTCTCCCATGGAATATGTTTTGACAATATTATCCAGAAACAACATACGTATGCTCCTAATATTATTTGTTTAAAGTAGAGTAATCCTTGTTTATCAACCCAACATCAACAAACCGCGAATATTTTGTTAATATTTTATTGATGATGATACATTATTATTTTCTCGAATATCGTCGATTATTGAATTTGCTTTTCATTTATTATATACTTTAGTCGGGTGATCTTATGTTTAAAATACTCATAGTTGAAGACGATACTGAACTTGGGCAGCTTTTCTGCAGGGTTTTGGAGAAAAACGGTTACGAAGCCATCAATGCCTGCGACGGTCTTGACGCACTTAATAAACTTGAAACCGAATATGTTGATCTCATCATTTCCGACGTTATGATGCCCAATATGGACGGCTACGAATTCGTCCGGGAGCTACGCGACGCCAAAATTGATATACCCATACTGATGATTACCGCTAAAGACAGCTTTCAGGATATGCAAACCGGCTTCAGCGCGGGCACTGACGACTATATGGTCAAGCCGGTAAACGTGAATGAAATGGTTCTTCGCGTCGGCGCATTGCTGCGCAGGGCGAAAATGATAAATGAACGCAAGCTGACCATAGGCGGCACAATTCTCGAGTATGACTCTCTTTCCGTCAACAAAGACGGCAAGTCTCAGGTACTGCCCCAAAAGGAATTTCTGCTGCTCTATAAGCTACTGGCCTACCCTAATCATATTTATACACGGCAGCAGCTCATGGACGATATTTGGGGGCTTGACACCGAAACTGAAGCCCGAACAGTGGACGTACATATCAACAGGTTGAGAGACCGTTTCAGAGAGTGCAATGACTTTGAAATCGTCACGGTGCGCGGCATTGGTTACAAGGCGGTGAAGAAAACGTGAATACCAAGATAAGTAAAAGTCTGCGTATTTACGCCTCAATGATTATCTTCATTGTACTGAGTGTGTCGATGGTATGCACTGCTATAATCGGTCTTTCCATGTACAGGTTCGGTATGCTTAGGGTAATGTTCGCTACCCCCTTTACCTTCATACTTTGGATATATCTCGTCAGTGTAGCCATCAGTACCGTGCTCAGTGCGGTAGTCGGCAAATGGCTTCTCTCCCCTATTATTAAAATCAGCCGCGCGTCAAACCAAGTCGCAAACGGCAACTTCAACATACACCTCGAATCCGACAGCCGCATTGCCGAAGTTCAGCAGACATACGCAAACTTCAACCATATGGTGCAGGAGCTTGGAACTATAGAAACTCTGCGCAGCGATTTTATCGCCAATGTGTCACATGAGTTCAAAACACCCTTGAATGCAATAGAAGGCTATGCAACACTGCTTCAGGACAGAAATCTCTCCGAGGACGAAGAGCAGGAATACGTTGATAAGATACTGTTTAATACAAACCGTCTCTCCGACCTTGCGGGTAATATTCTCCTTTTGTCAAAGGTTGAAAATCAGACCATACCCGGCGAAATAAAACGCTATAAGCTTGACGAACAGATTCGCCAGACTCTCGTTTTGCTTGAGCCTAAATGGAGCGAAAAAAATATAGATCTTGACATCGAACTTGATGAAATATCTATAAGCAACTGCGAAGGTCTGCTGGCACATGTATGGCTCAATATTATCGGCAATGCGATCAAGTTCAGCAGGGACAGCGGCCAAGTCGCAGTCCGACTTACAAAAGGCAAAGACGGTATTTCCCTAATTGTACGCGACAACGGTATAGGCATGAGCGCTGATACAATGCAGCATATTTTCGAAAAATTCTACCAAGGAGACAGCTCCCGCAAATCCGAAGGAAACGGCATCGGACTTGCTCTCGTAAAGAAAATACTTGACCTCTGCGGCGGCCATATCTCTGTGACCAGCGCTGAGGGCGAAGGCAGCACATTTAAAGTTCTGCTGCCCGAAGAGTTTTAACGGAAAACCGACGGTATTTCTACCGTCGGTTTTTGCTTAACATATTGATTCTTTGCTCCAGCAGCGCCCATATTATCCAAAAATACGCTGCGCTTATAAAAATGCTTATTCCAAAGAAGGCCTGCACACAATAACAGACCATTCCCGTCGCAAGAGCTGAGGCAACAGAATCTTTCGTTCTGCATTTAACAAATCTTAGGAGCGTAGTCACTACTGCTGCAAGGTACGCTATAAGAGCAGGTATACCTTGGCATACGGCAATATTCAAATATTCGTTGTGTGCCGCATCAATTGCCGCCTGCTTTACCGTACCGTCCTCTTTTACAGTTTCGAATATTACACCAATTTTATCTGCCAGCGTATCGGGACCTCCGCCAAGCAAGGGGCGCTTGGGTATAAGCGGCAGTGCGTTTCGCCAAATAAATATTCGGCTCGAGCCAAAGGAGTCATCAAAGTTTCCGTGCAACACATTGTGCAGCTCATAAAGTGTTCCGCACTCAAATTCAAGAGAGTATATAGCAGCAAGTACACCAAGGAAAACAACAGCTTCGATGGCCAACAAAATACGTCTCCCTCTCTTTTCGGCAGACAGTATAAAAGGGAGCGATACAAATACGCCTGCAAGCAATCCCAGAATACCTGCAGCAATTTTCGATTTAAACAATACAGCAGTCCCCATCAGCATCGGTACAATAAGCCATAAACGAGCTTTTTCCTTTGCCCGGGAAATATAAATAAGCAGTACAGGTACGGATAAACACAAAAACGTAGCCGTAAGCCCGGCATTTCCAAGAGTGCCAAGAAACTCGCCTGAGTATTTTATGCCGCCGTCATAATAATTGAGCCCCTCAGGAAACAGCCGGAAAATATTGATTTTGAAAAACTGCAGAATGCATACCGCAGAAAAAAGCGCGGTCACTACACCAAGCAGATAGATAAACCATTTACCGGATACAGCATTGCGCGCAAGAAGCAGAAAAGTCAGCCCGTAAATACATATAGTCAGCGCACCTTCCCTACGGTGGGCGCCTATTATCGTTTCCGGAAAGAATTCAGAGGCTACCGCCGAAATAATCGTCAGCAGCATATACGCAATAACAAATACTTCCGAAAGACCAATGTCAGCTGAGCTGCCACCCCCACGGCTCTTTTGTGCGACACGCCAAATAAGCATTGCGGCAATAAAGGTTCCGCTTATTACGAGAAATGAAATATATTTAACGATAGTGATATTTCTGTATCCTGCAGACCCGAAAATAAACAGCTGTACGGTAAAAATAAGCAACACAAAAAGACCGGTAATAAATTCCGGCATCAGTACGGATTTATTCAGATGTCTCAGGACACGTTCTCTCAACTTTACACCTGCAGTCAAACAGCCCGAAGCCAAACGGCTCCGGGCTGCGGTATTTTGGCTTAATTCATCTTAAAGGCAATTTTCGCAAGATCTGCAAGAGCCTTTACGGTGAGGTCGATATCGGCTTTGGAAGTATTGATGCAGATATCATAGTTATCCATGTCTTTCCACGCAGAGCCGGTATAGTACTTATAGTAGTTGGCGCGACCCTTATCGATCTTATTCAGTTCAGCTTCAACAGTTTTCGGGTCATATCCGTACTCATTGATGCAACGCTCAATACGATCTTCCTTTTCCGCGCGAACAAACACCTTCATAATATTGGGATGATCATTAAGAACATAGTTTGCACATCTGCCGATAATGATACAATCGCCCTGCGCTGCCACCTCGCGAATAACATCGGACTGAGCAATAAACGCTTTGTCGTTGACAGGAACGGTATACTGCAGGTTCAGACCGGAAGATATGTATGCAGAAGTGGCAATATTGAAGAGGAAATTATTGCTTGCTTTCTCTTCGTTCTTTGCAATGAAGTCGGGACTCAGTCCACTCTTTTCGGCAGCAAGCTGAATTATAGCTCTGTCGTAATAGGCAAAGCCGAGTTCTTCCGCAAGCTTTTGGCCGATAGTTCTTGCGCCGGTACCGAATTCTCTGCTAATGGTAATAACTTTGTTTGCCATAGATAAGTCCCTCCTTGATTATAGGCAATTAAGCTTATGCTCTTGCATCTGTATTATACATCTTTTTTTAATTTATTGCAATAAAAAGATAACTAACCTACACATATCTCTTTATTTCAATTATGGTTCTTCCCTTCCGGCTTACGCCGCCAACTGTCTCAAGCATCATTTTGCCATATCCGCGTACTGAAATACTGTCACCTGCTGCAACGGTTTTATCGGATTTCAGGCACTCAAAATCGTTCACCTTAACCCTGCCGGAGCTTATAAGCGCTGCCGCGTTGGCGCGGCTTACTGAGCAGCACGAGGAAATTATCGCGTCCAGTCGGAGCGATGCAACTGTATCTTTAATGATTTTGAATTTCTCTTCCTTATCCGCCGGCGCTCCCTCAAGCAGCTCAAGCCTGAGAGTTTCATGTCCCGCGCGGAACAGGTTATCCATAATGAACGCGGCACTCTCGCTGATACATATTATGTCGCAGAAATCCTCGTGAATAAGCAGGTCGCCCAGGCATTCGCGGGTTATGCCTATGTTCATAAGGCTGCCGAGCATATCCCTGTGTCCCACCGTTCCGGCCCGGAATTTAGCTCGAACAACGGTTACGCCCGAATCGGCTATTGCACTCTCGGAGTCCAAATAATCAGGATAAAAAGCTATAAGCTTTCGCTCAGCGCCTTCATATCCGCCCCAAAAGACGTAGCCATCTGCTTTTTCGCCTTTCAGTGCAGTTTCCGCGATAATGCAGTCATGCAGCGAGAGAAAACGTGTTGTCTGCAGATAATTTTTGTCGGCGCAGCCGCTGAGTTTATCCAGCACCTTTGCCAGCATAAGTACATCTTCATCGGCAGATGCGTACTTTTTGATTATATCCCGCTTATCAGCCATTATTTGCGTTGTCTGCGGAAGGCAGATCAATTACAGGATATACGCCATCTCCACCGTTCATCTGCACCTGAGGCAGCTGACCGTTCCAGGTGATGATCTTGGTATAGTCGATAAGCTCCTGAGTAAGAGATGCTGCTATCTCATCGTTAGCTTCCGCTTCGGCCTCGGCCTTGACCTTTACGGCGTAAGCTTCGGCATCTGCGGCTATCTTTGCGGTTTCAGCTTCAGCGTTGGCTGCGATGACCTTCTTGTCAGCCTCGGCCTGAGCGATAATTATAGCAGCCTCCTGCTCGGTCTGAGTGGTAAGCTTATTCTGCTGAGCAACCTGCTTGGCTTCAACAGCGTCGGTGAAAGTATCGGTAAAGTCGATATTCTCGATGTTCACCTCGATTATCTGTATACCATAGCGCTGCATATCTTCAATGAGATACTCCTCCACGGAGTCGGAGAGTACGGTACGCTTCTCAACAAGACCTTCGGCGGAGTAAGCTGAAAATACCAGCTTTACGTTTTCAAGAACTCTGGGGTAGATAACGGTGTCGAAATAGTTTACGCCAACATTCTGATAAAGGAACTGGGACTGAGTCTTATCAATAGTGAAGTTAACAGAACCACTGATAGAGGTCTGCTGGATATCGGAGGAGAAAGCTTCCATTTCAAAGTTACGCTTCTGTACTCGGTTATCCATTCTCACTACCTGCTGATAAGGCAGCTTGAAGTTGACGCCTTCGCTGAGGATCTTATCCTCAACACGTCCGAATGTAACAAGTACACCGGTATGGCCGGCAGGAATGGTTGCAATGCAGCCGCCGATTATAAGAAGCAGGGGCAGTATGGCAAGAAAGTTCTTCTTGTTTGCCTTCCACTTTCTTGTGCTTACAACGCGGGGATTGCCCAGCTTATCGGTAACTTCTTTGCGGATAACGGTAAAACCGGTGATGATAAAAACAACAACGGCAAGAATTATGGCTGCTACTACCCAAATCATATTGTTTCCTCCTTAATCATCAGGCTTCGTAGTTTTTTACCTTATGGAGGTTTTCCTCGTCGGAGGAAAGCTCAACCATCTTAATATTTGTGGTATCCATCTCATTGAAGAGCTGCACGAGGTGGGTAACAAAAATATACTTACTCTTTACAACAGGCAGAATTTCAAGGATATCCTTGATACCGGCAGAGCCTTCCGCGTATGCGGTGGTCTGGAAGGTTTCGTTAAGGAGAACAAGAGAGTACGGGACGATATTGTCCAGTATGGCTGCCAGTTCCTGTACCTCACCTTCAAAACGGCCTGCGATATCGCCTACGCTGAATTCCTTTTCAGCGGAGGAGAACTGAGCGAATACAGCATTTCTTATACTGATATTTGCTGCTGTAGCGCATACCGGAAGCCCGGCCTGCGCAAATATCTGAGCGACCGCAATTGCTCTTAGGTAACAGGTCTTACCGCCGCTGTTGCGGCCGCGAATAAGCAGACCCTTGTGATTTTCCTCAAAGCGCACGGGGTTTCCGGTAATTTCGTCGGCGCTGAGACCCTCAGCGATAAGCTGCATATCATAGATGCCGTTGGCCTTGAAGCAATCGCTTTCCGCAGGCAGCATCTTGGGCATACACATGGGCATTTTGGCTTCGGAAAGATATCTGCAGTATCTAAGGCCGGTGTCATAGAAAGACAGCTCGCCGGAAAGGCCGCGGAAGAATTCATAGATGTTGCCGGTAATGCCGCTCAGCGCGGTATAAAGCTCGTAAAGAGCTTCGTTGAGAATATTCTGCGCGTCCTCGACATGAAGCTCACCCATATCAACCTCGGGCACAATATCACTCTCTCGAGTGGTTTTGCCGATATTGCCGAAAAGCTTTTTAATAGACTTGCCAACGCTCTTATCCTCGAGCTCTATGGCCTCGGTAAGGCTGGCAGACTTGATAGTAAGGGTGTTATCGGACTCTATACGCACCTTGAATTCGTATGCGTCAATATTTTCACGGGTAAAGTAACCGGAAATTTTGGAAATCTCGTCAAGAGAAGCGTTTTCGGTCATTTCCGCGCAGAAGCTCTTGATGCCAAGCAGACCGTCGGATTTTACATCGTACTTTGCGATGGCATCGTGTATGGAACGGAAATAGGAAACGGTGTTCTTGGCAAAGTTGGCGGTTACCTTGAGAGATTCGTAGGTGCAATCGAGGATACCGCGGGCAGTATTGGGAACACCATATACGTAGATACTGGAGCGCATTTCATGCCAGTCGGACTGCAGCGTGTCGTAGCTCTTGAATATAAGGCGCAGCTCTTCAAGGAGCTTAGGCATGGTGATAAAGTCCAGAAGAACGTCCTGACGATACTTGATATCGTCAATGTTCTTCAGGGGCTTCTTTATAACCTCCATGAAGTAATTGAAGCTGTCGCTGTTGCGGGAAAATTCCCACGCGGCCTTATCAATGGAAA